>JAZFVY010000170.1:0-5895 GCA_036447975.1 Desulfobacterales bacterium | reverse complement strand
CACGTAGTAGATGTGTTTTTGTAACCTTGGAAACAAGCTTTTTCCCCAGGCCCGCA
This sequence comes from Desulfobacterales bacterium, assembly GCA_036447975.1. Taxonomy (GTDB): domain Bacteria; phylum Desulfobacterota; class Desulfobacteria; order Desulfobacterales; family UBA11574; genus JAUVVL01. The sequence goes on along the minus strand of JAZFVY010000170.1, from coordinate 5,839 downwards.
GCCAGGCTATCAAAGACACTTTTATCACTGTGTTGACTTTCGATTGTCACCCAGGGCACCTCTGCATCCTTATCTTTAAAGCCAGCAGCCAAAGCAGTTGCGGTTCCCAGAAACTTGCCGGCAGACTCCTCACTTTTTACACCGATACCGTTTGCCCAGAAGGTCTCATTAGTTAATGTATTGGTAAGCTTGAATCTAGCTCTGACTTTCCTGACATTGTATACGCCGGTAGTGGTTTCGCCAAAATCCATTAAGGTGCCGAAAACAAGTCCTTCTACATCAAGCACTTCTCTCAGTTCTTCAATTTTTGCCATTTCAAGCTGCCCGCCGAGAGTAATTCCCATCCGGTCTCTTAATAAACGATCTGTTTCTTCAACCGGTTTAACATTATAATAACGGTCTTCGAAGGCTTTTACCAGTTTTTCCCTAACAAAATTGGGCCCGCCGACATCAGTTGTATCATTTTTTATCGGAAGGATGGCGATCCTTTTTAATGGATTGCTTGGATCAGCCGGAGGTTTCGTCGGCATCATTGCGCACCCGGAGATGAGTATTATTGATAAAATGATTGTCAACAACTTTAATGACTTCATACTTGCCTCCATATTTTAAAGTGGTTAAATTATCACTGCATTTTCATTTCAAGATTTATGCTGTTTTGAGTAATGCTCGTAATATCGATGACAAAACCACCATAATCGATAACAATAAGTTCGTCGGCCAAATTTTGTGCATTGGTTGAGATATTGATGTCAAGCGTTGCAACTCCGGAACTAAAATCCCTCTGGTATAAACCGGCTACACCTCGTATCTTTTTCTGAACCATTTCTTTAAACTTTACAAGGTGGCTGTATGATTTAATACCTGAAATAACTACCTGAATCATCGCTCCCCCACTGACATCCTGGCTCCAGCGGTTGATAATCTGGGTGATAAGTTTTTCCGCTATCCCTTCTGCTGCCAGTTTAAGGGCTTCTGTTCCCGCATTAACTTCACTCGGATGAACTGCGGCAGCATGGTTGGTCGAAGAAGCGATAACCTGGCCATTATCCGTATTGACAGCCCTCAGTGAAACATCTGCCTGAGCGGATTTCATCGAGCTTCCCATGACAGACCCTGCCAGTTTTGAAAGTGCCTTTCCATATATAACCACCTCTGCATCATAAAGGTTTCCAATTGTTTTAATGGCATCATTTGTGAGAGAATCGATCTTATATGCATCGGAAATTTGTATATTTTTCGTCTTTACTGAGTGATCGACAATGTTGAAACCTTTTTCGACAAGTTTTTCCATAAGGGTATTCTCCGTAATCGTCAGGTCTGCATAACCGGCAACCACGTGCCACCAGTATGCGTAATGATGCATACCCACATTCTGCTCTGCCACCATAATCATAATCCTTGGCATATTCTTTCTCGCAATAAGAAGACCTAATGCCATAAGATCATTTTTTAAAACTCCCTTTGCGACATTTGCCTGAATAGTGACCCGATAAAGATTTCCATCCGGACTTTCATTAATAATATTGTAGTTCCGGATATAGCCATGTGTTTTGGAATATATCTGGTCCTGCAAAACTTCATAGCTCTGAACGACGGTCTCGGAAGAGATCATAGTTCCCACAGTCTGCTCAACCACCATTCTCATGGCATCCTTGACCGCCTGATCTCTTGCAAGAGCAGTATTATTGTCAACAATTACGGCAACGCCTTCTGCTGTGGCGTTAATGCTGACTGGATCTGCAGCTAACGTATTAAAGGGTAGAAGAAACAAGCAAAGAAGGAAAAAAAGATGGTTGCGGATGAAGGTTTTCATTGGCTGCCCTCCCCGGATGAGATTCAGGTCAGTGAATGTTAAAAAGGTAAAATGACACGTATCATTTGTATTATGCATTGTCAATCAACACTAGGTGACAATTATGGGATCTTTACCAGACATATTTTTCGACTTTTTTTATTTGACACTCAACCCCCATTCATCTATATTATTACTATCATTATTAACTTTAAAACAAAAGATTAAAATCATGAATATTAAATTCTTTGCTGTATGTTTGATCTTTACTATTATTTTTATTCTCCCTAGTCAGATGAGTTTTGCCAAGGAAGACCCATTGGGTTCTTTCACTTCAATATCGGGCATTGTCCATGTTCAGAGGGCAAAAGAAACTGAATGGATAAAAGCGGAAAAAAATATGTCCGTCTATTTTGGTGATAAAATAAAATCCGGCGATGACAGTGAGGGAGAAATAACTTTTCTTGATCAAAGCTTGCTCAAGATACATCAAAACGCTCACATAGCCATCAATACTATTATTTCTCCAGTGGAAAAGAGGAACTCGATTATATTATTTTTCGGTAGAATTTGGAGTCGGATCAGCAAAGAAGCGTTACGGAGGAAAGCTTTTGAAGTCCAAACACCAACCGCTGTTTGCGGAGCGAGAGGAACCGAATTCAGTACTGCCGTATATGAAGATGGAACTATGCTCGTTCGGGTTGATTCCGGCCGGGTAAATGTGGACAATGAAACAAACCAAAGCACGCTCGCATCAAACCAGGGCTCTCAACTTTCGTTTATTACAAATGAGATAAAGACAGAATCTGATTTTCAGCCGGATTGGGAACAAGCTCGAAAAAAAGGAAGGCAAAACCTGTTTGCGGATGGAGAAAAATATGGCGGTTTTGTGCACAGTGAAATACATAAGAGAAGAGATCAATTAAAAAGCCTTGTTGATAAGGCCGGTCGGTTATCTGAGGAGAAAGAAAGATATTTGTCCACTGCAAAAGAGGCCAGAATGAGGGGTGACGATTTAGCGTATGAAGAAAATATTTCTATGGTCACAAAGATCAACAATGAAATTATGGAGCTAAACAGAAAAATCGCTTTCTCTGGAAGGCGACTGGAATGCTATTTTGGACTTTTTTCTCACTATGGGTATCTGGCAAAACATCCTGAATTATCGAAAAAATTCCATGGAAAGGAATTCATATTAAAAGAATTAGACAATATCGAAATGATAGAGGCTGAATTTAATGCCATGATAGAAGAGGGGATGAAAATGTCAATGGAGGATATGGAAGACCTTATGGATGAGATGAGATTGAAGATGATGGATTTTAGGGAAAGTAACATGAAAAAAGATCCCTTTGATGAAATGGATAAGGATTTTAAGTAATATTGTTCGTAATTTGTTTCTGCTTTGTGGAACGTTTCGTTCACTTCGGTAATTCAATCATCATGATGACTTCTCCCTCCCTCAGTTTATTCATCTTGTTTAATCAATTAATAGCTATATGAGGTGGCTGTTATGAAAAGAAATACGGCATTATTTATTTTATGCACTTTCTTTATATTCTCTTATAATGTTTTAGATTCATCAGCTAAACAAAAGTCTACTAACGGGCATTCATGGATTCATACTGGAGGCACCAGTCAATATCCTGCGGATCTTTTTATAACAGGTGTTGGGAGTGCCATGGTGGAGTACAGCGATACAGCCTCGGCACAGGCTAAGGCAGACTCCAGGGCAATTGCGCAGGTTGCAAAGCAGATTGAAGTTGTTGTCAAGCAACTCTCCTCAAGTTTTGAACGTGAACTCTCATCATCTGATAAAGGTTCCCTCAATCAAAAGGATGTCTGGGAAAAGACTGCTGCATTCGTTAAAATTAAAATTGAAGGTGTTCGTATTGAAGACAGGTATTTTGACAAAGAGAATAACAGGATCTATTCCCTTGCACTATTTGACAGAATGGCTCAGGGAGAAATGGTTTCAAACGAAATTTCGACACTTGAATCGAATGCTGCTGCCCTCATTATGGAAGCCGAAAAAAGTAAAAACAAAATTGGCAAGGTGCATCGATCTGTTGCTGCTTATGGACTTGCCATAAAAAAAATGCTCCTGGCACTCAGGAAAAATCAATATCTAAGTATTATTACACCTCTCTTGGTACACCGAAGTATTCCAACCACGCTATCTAATTTGCAGACTGATATTACAGATTTTATGTCACAGTTTTCCTTTGAAGCGATAAAGGGCGACAATCAAAAAAGCATTATCAGTGGAAATTTGCCGGAACCATTACAATTACAAGTATTATATAATGGAGTCCCTGTACCATCCATGCCGATCCTGTTTAAATTTGTTGAAGGCTCAGGCAATATCGATGCCTATGCCAGAACAGACGATGGCGGTTTTGCTTCTACAACCGTCAGTAACCTCGGCCCAACCGGGAAAAAAATTAACAAGATACAGGCTTTAATAGACATTTATCCGTCCGACCTTACTATCCAAAAAGAGCTGTCAACAGTTATTCCCCCGGTATATGCTCAATTTACTTACTACCTCCCTGCTGTAGAAGACATAAAAATTGCCGTAATTGCCAATGAATATAATATGGGCAATAAGCAGACCGATTCATATCTAGCAAATAGAATCATCCAAAAATTAAGCAGATCAAAGCTTAAAATTGTAAAGGATATTCCAGAGGCGTTTATGACAGATTCTTTTGATTTTAACGGAGGATCTGAGGTAGGCGCAAAATTACGTCAATTGAGTTCCATTGCAGACATTGCAATCGTGGGTGAAGTAAAATCGACCCTAATGGATGACAGCTTCAGCGAGTCACTCGTTTTCAGCAGGGCCCGGGCATTGGTGAAAATTTATGACCTTGCATCGACTACGGAGATCGCCAACATCGACATTTCACTAAAAGGAGCAGGCCCATCAAGAGAGGAATCAGGGCGACGAGCGATAAAAAAGGTATCGTCAATAGCATCCGAAAAGGTTACCAGGGAGGTCAAACGAACGTTATTTGGGAAATAAGACAGGGCGTAACATTTTACTCATTTGAAAAAATTATCGCATTCAGATTGTATATGTTCTTCAAAAAGCTAAGAGACCTTTGCAAAACGTCCCCTTTTGCCCAATTTCTGTGCCTGCCCTGTAAAATGCGAAGCCTATTTCTCTGGGGTCAGACTCAAATTTTGTACGCAGTGAAGCTTTAGCTTTATCCTCAAAATACTCAATGTATTCGTGCCTGCCCTGTGGGTCCGGAAGATCGTACGGGGTGGTTAAAATTTTCGTCTTCCTTGAACTTGAACAAAATGGAACATTTTTCAAAGGTCTCGCTAAATTAATACGACTGGGCTATTATTGATTGGCACTCAACTTTTCAAAAAATTCAGCAGGCATTTCAACCTCCATCTCAACTTCAACTGCACCGTCAGGCATCTCTTTTTTACTAATAACCCGGGCGCCTCTAATATATGTATTGACTTGAAGCGTAACATTATCACTTTCGGTCATGAAATCCCTAACAGTCGTTTTAGCATCGATGTGAGCACCTTGAATCTGTTGAGCTAAATTTCGCATTGCATCGACTGTAGCGGCCCTTCCAGCTAAAGTACGGGCCAACGTAGGGTTCTTTTTATGCTTTACGGAAGGAATGCCAAGCCCTTTTGCTCTAAATATTTTTGCTCTAAATTCCTTTTTCTTAATTCGTGGAAGATTCGCATTGTACAAGGCCACTAATCTTCCGCTTCTATCAACCTCAACATCGATGGATGTTATGAGATTACCATGAGCAACACCGACGACCTTAGCATTGAAGTAAAATGCATCATCAAGGGTTGAAATGGTTCCTGAAATCATTGTTTCAGCTCCGACAAGTTTCCCAAATTCTTGTGTTGACTCTTCGTCAACAAATGCACTTACCTGAAACTGATGCTCTTCCAGCACCTTATCAATGACGACCCTTTCCATAACCGAAAATTGTTTTGAGCGTGCAAAATAGGGTGTTAGCTTATCAGAAACGTAACGCCCCAGCTTTGAAACATTTC
>JAZFVY010000169.1:0-10717 GCA_036447975.1 Desulfobacterales bacterium | reverse complement strand
AACCTGATATAAACATAAATTTTATCGGCAAAAGCAAAATAACTCTACTCATATCCCTGACAATGATTCTTATCAGTCTTGCCTCACTTTTGATCCACAAAGGGCCCAGATATGGCATCGATTTCGCTGGTGGAACATTGATACAGGTAAAGTTTCTGGCCCCTGCAAACATCGACGACATAAAATCAGGGCTCAGCACAATAGATTTAAGAAGATCATCGGTCCAACAGTTCGGAGATCTGAAAGAAAATGAATATCTTATCCGGACCGACAAATCCGACATGACCACCCAGGGATTTTCCGTCAAGATCAAAAAAGCCCTGGAATCCGCAACAGGAAACGACGTTGAAATCCGCCGTGTTGAGATGGTCGGCCCCCAGGTGGGCAAAGATTTAAGGGAAAAAGCCCTTTTCGCTATGTTCTACGCCCTGCTTTTTATCACAATATATATTTCCGGCCGTTTTGAATTAAAGTGGATGATAAGCGGGGTCATGGCCGGAGCACTAATGGGCGCTGTCTATGTTCTCTCTATTTTTAAAGTCAGCATCCCTTTCCTGATGGCTGCGGCGCTTATTGTCACCCTTTTTCTTTTCTGGCTTCTTGAACTGAAATACGCAATGGGCGCGATTGTGGCTCTTATCCATGATGTCATCATTACCGTAGGTCTGTTTTCAATTTTGGACAAGGAGTTTACCCTGCCGATTATCGCTGCACTTCTGACAATTATTGGTTATTCACTAAACGACACAATTATTGTTTTTGATAGAATCCGGGAAAATCTGAAGAGATACCATAAAAATCCCCTGGAATTTATTATTAACAGAAGCGTAAACGAGACCCTCAGTCGTACTATACTGACTTCGATGACAACACTTGCTGTGGTTGTGGTCCTGTTTGCCCTGGGGGGCGGAATTATCCACGATTTTGCATTCGCCTTGATTGTTGGCGTCCTTATCGGGACCTATTCCTCAATTTACGTTGCAAGCCCCATACTTCTTGCCTGGCATGGCCGTGGAAGAAAAAAATAAGTGGAAATGATTCTGCCATGGTTTACCCTGAAAAGTGTTCCCGGAATCGGGAATCACATTTTCAAGCGGCTTATAAACCGTTTCAATTCACCGGAAATTATTTTTGAAGCATCCCCAGAGGATCTTCTTAAAGTTGAAGGCATGACTCCTCGTCTTGTGTCCGCCATAAAGCACCACAAACTTCCAGATCAGGTCAAAAAGGATCTCGATCTTGTGATGCAAAAAGGCCACAATATTGTCACCATGTCGGATACGGACTATCCGCCCCTTTTACTTCAAATCCCGGATCCACCGCCTTTTTTGTATGTTTTCGGACACCTTGATGGTTCCATAAAAAATATTTCTGTTGTCGGCTCCAGGAATGCAACAAGTTACGGCATCTCCACAACCAAGCGGATCTGTTGTGATTTAGCATCGCTTGAAATAACAATCGTAAGCGGCATGGCAATGGGGATCGATTCGGCAGCCCATGAAGGCGCACTTATGGGCAAAGGAAATACAATCGCTGTTTTAGGAAGCGGTCTGGAAAGGATATACCCGGCGGAAAACCATAAGCTCTTTCATAGAATTGCCGAAAACGGTGCTGTTATTTCAGAATTTCCTCTAATGACAGAGCCGGAAGCCCACAATTTTCCTATTCGAAACAGGATAATCAGCGGAATTTCCCTTGGAACCGTGGTGGTGGAAGCAACAAAAAGAAGCGGTTCTCTTATAACGGCACGACTCGCGGCAGAACAGAACAGGGAAGTATTTGCAGTTCCGGGAAGCATACATTCGTTCAAAAGTATTGGAACACATACCCTCATAAAACAGGGGGCCAAACTGGTTGAACATGCCCAGGATATAATGGAAGAACTTTCACATGCTATCAAAGCGCCTGAAGGAAACGAAAGTACAATAAATGAAGTGACTGAATCAATACCGCCGCTGTCACCCGAAGAATCGCCTGTGTTTAATGCACTTGGGGCATATCCTGTTCACATCGACGACCTTGTACGAAAGCTTTCCATGGAACCTGGCAAACTATCGAGCATTTTGCTGCAACTTGAGCTCAAGGGTACTGTACAGCAATCCCCTGGCAAACTGTTTTCCTTGGCAGCGAAGGAATGAGTAAATATTTTAGACGTTTGATGGCTTCATAAAAAGTCCAACTTCTGCGTTACGCTTCATTTCGTTGTCACTGCGGCGTACGCTAAGTACGCCTCATGACACAAAATTCGCGCGCCTTGAATTTGGAGCTTTTTACCTTGCCATCACAATTTTGGCTTTTTACGAGATCGTCAAGTTTAACTCTTTGGAACAAATAGAGTTCAAAAATATTTTTTAAAAAGCTAAAGTATTACTAAAAATTATATTTTTACTTGTTTATCCGTGTTAAGTTATTATCTTTAACAATTTAAAGAAACAAAATCACATTTTCAGTGAGGTAAAACTGTGACTAAACCGCTTGTTGTTGTTGAATCACCGACAAAGGTAAGAACCATAAAGAAATATCTCGGTGAGAGTTACAACTTCGCTTCAACCGTTGGCCACATTAGGGATCTTCCTTCAAAGGAAATTGGCATTGATATCGAGGAAGGTTTCAAACCAAAATATACAAACATCCCCGGAAAGCAGAAAGTAATAAAGTCTTTAAGACAAGCCGCCGGTGATGCCACGGATATTTATCTTGCACCCGACCCGGACAGAGAGGGTGAAGCCATTGCATGGCACACTGCGGAAATTCTCAAAAAAAAGGGAAGACGATTTCACAGAGTACTCTTTCATGAGCTTACAAAAAATGCCGTCAATGAGGCTATTTCATCGCCGGAAGAACTCAACCGCAATAAGTATGAAGCCCAGCAGGCACGCAGGATACTAGACAGACTTGTCGGATACCAGATATCTCCCATATTGTGGCGTAAAGTTCAAGGCGGTCTCAGTGCAGGACGGGTACAATCAGTTGCCGTGCGGATAATCTGCGAAAGGGAGCGTGCCATCCATGCTTTTGAGACAGAAGAATACTGGTCAATAACAGCCCATCTTGAGAACGGCGCACCTCCGCCGTTTATTGCAAAGCTGGTAAAAAAAGAAGGGAAAAAAATTAAAATTCCCGATGAAAAGGCATCAAATGCAATCGTGAACGCTCTCTCAGGGGAAAAATTCACAGTTGAAAAAGTTCAGAAAAAAACCACAAAAAGGAACCCATTTCCTCCTTTTGTCACCAGCAAACTCCAGCAAGAAGCAATCCGAAAGCTCAGGTTTTCCGCTAAAAAAACCATGCTCGTAGCACAGCAGCTTTACGAAGGTATCGACATCGGACCTGGCGAACCCGAAGGACTTATTACATATATGCGCACCGATTCCACCCGGATCTCAAAGGAAGCTGCCATCGAGGCCCTTAAACTTGTTCGTGAAAAATTCGGAGAAAAATATGTTCTTGAAAAGCCGAGGTTCTTCAAAAATCGCAAAAAGGTTCAAGATGCTCACGAAGCCATACGACCGACATCGGTATTCAATACTCCTGAGAAAGTAGCGCCGTATCTTTCCAAAGACCAGCTGGCCTTATACCGGCTTATCTGGCAGCGTTTTGTTGCATCCCAGATGAAACAGGCTATTATCAACCAGAATTCCGTATCTATAAAAGCCGGATCATACCAGTTCACAGCAAGCGGATCATCTGTTGAGTTCCCCGGTTTTATGGCCCTTTACATGTCTGTAGACGACGAGATCGAAAGTAAGAGCCGCAAGAAAAAAGACGATATTCCCGAACTAACTGAAGGCATGGTTTTGAAACTCAACAAATTAGAGCCAAAGCAGCATTTTACTATGCCTCCCCCAAGGTTTTCAGAGGCATCTCTGGTCAAAGAGCTCGAAGAAAACGGGATAGGCCGGCCCAGCACCTATTCTGCGATCCTTTCTACAATCAGGGAAAAGGGATACGTTGACCTTGTTAAAAGATATTTCAAACCCAACGAACTCGGTTTTACCGTTAACGATCTTCTGGTGGAAAGTTTCCCCGATGTGTTGGACGTCGAATTTACCGCCAAGATGGAGGATGATCTTGACCGTGTAGAAGCTGCAGAAATCGGATCTTTAGAAATTCTGACGCGCTTTTACGACCCCTTTAAAAAAGAAATAGAGTCAGCCTCAAAAGGGATGCTCAGTGTAAAGGGCGTCGGCTTCCCCACGGACCTTGCCTGCCCGGAATGTAATGCCCGGCTCCATATCAGGGTCGGTAAAAACGGACATTTTCTTGGATGCACCGGGTACCCGGAATGCACTTATACAAGAAATTACACCCGGGACGAAAAAGGCGTGATTCATCCTGTAGAACCGTCATTTGAGGAAACTTCGGACAGAGTTTGTGAAAAATGCGGCAAGCCGATGCTCATAAAAAATGGAAGATACGGAACGTTTTATGCTTGCAGCGGCTACCCGGAATGCAAGAACACCCAGTCCGTTGCTTCAAACAATGGGGGACAGGCAACAGGCGTAAAATGCCCGGAAAAAGAATGCGGCGGGGATCTTGTTCAACGAAAGTCGAGGCGTGGCAAAGTCTTTTACGGCTGCAGCCTCTATCCTGCCTGCACGTTCGCCCTTTGGGATAAGCCCGTCGCTAAAGAATGCCAAATTTGCGGCGCCAATTTTCTGCTTGAAAAATCATCCAAAAAGCAAGGTGCTTATCTCGCCTGCCATGACAAGGATTGCGGGTTTACTCAGAAAGCGTAATGATATTATTTTATTAGTATTAATTTAGCTTTTTGAAAACGTGTCCCACAAGCATTAAGGTGATCCGGTTTTAAAGTGGGTCACTGTCTGAGTGTGTTAGAGAGCGTTAAGAAAGAACAGCAAAATAGCAAATTTTACTTGTGAGTTAAATAATATGCGCATTTTATAGGCTTTTATATACAGGATAGCAACTGTTCTTTCTTTACGCTCACTTATGCACGAGTTTGACACGGTTTATAACCGGATTATCTGAATGCGATAATGTTTAAAAGAACTAAAATGATACTTTTTTTGTTTATTCGCATTCTCGCAGTTTCGTTTATGCGACAATTGGATTTTGCCAACTACACCTTCTCCCTTTCATCCCTCCATTCTTGCAGTTTCCCGCTAATAAAATGAATGATTGCCTCATGTTCATCGTTTCCTCGACCTTGCACCCACATCGGTTCACCAAAAGCAAAATAGACTTTTTTTGACGAATCAATTTTCCCAAAATCGTTGAGGTATTTCCCGTTCCCCCATGCATCGGTTAACAGGGCAAGGGGAACAATAGGCGCGTTGGCCCTTTTGGCAAGTTTGACTCCAATCGTGTTAAACTGTGTGCGGTCAATTGAATGTAATCGGGTCGTTTGAGGAAAGACGATAATTGAAATCCCCCTTTTCAATCTGTCCATTCCTCCTTCCAGCACTGCTTTCAAATCCTGGCGAGGATTGGTCCGACTGACGGCAATAGGATCGCGTGAGCGCATGACGTGTCTAAACATCGGATAATCAAGCAAACTTTCTTTGACAACGAATGTAACCTTTCTAAACGGTTGAACAATAACAGGAAGTACGAATGTTTCAAGGACACTCATGTGGTTGGCAATAACAACACATGGAGTCTTAAGTTGTTCCACAAACTTAATTCCTGTAATCTCAACACACACCCCAACGCTTTCTAATGCCTGTATAACATCAAAGCTGCTCTGACTCCACTCTGCGCCATCATATCGACCACGTTTTGCCTTAGCACTTGCTCTATAGACAATGGCAAAAAGCTGGCTATAAAATACGGGTTCAGGGAAGGTCCCAGCAAGCAATGAAACGGTTTTAGGGTCAGTTCGATACAGGCTATTGGTATATTGTAATTGTTTCATAAAAGGTTATATATAGTGATAAATATCCTCTTTACCCTTACTATCCGTTTGTACTACTCTATTCGTAACGTAGTGCCTCTATAGGGTCGAGTTGTGCTGCACGCCGTGCAGGATAGTAGCCAAAAAAAATCCCCACTGCCGCTGAAAAGGAGAGTGCAAGCAGAATGCTCGAAAGCTTTGCGACAGTCACAAATTGTGTCCATTTCTCGATCATTTGGGCTGCACTTATTCCTATTGTAACCCCTATGATTCCCCCGAGACAGCTTAAAATAATCGCTTCGATAAGAAACTGTAGTAGAATATCACGGTTTTTTGCGCCAATGGCTTTACGCACACCAATTTCCCTGGTTCTCTCCGTCACTGTAACAAGCATAATGTTCATAATCCCAATACCGCCGACTATCAATGAGATACACGCTATGCCGCCCAAAAGGAAGGTAAATGTCCGTGTTACTTCCGAAGCAGTTTCCACAATTTCAGCCTGGTTGTGAAAGTGAAAATCATCAGGCATTGCTTCTGCCAAACCATGTTGTCTTCGAAGGATTGCTTTTGATTCTTTCTGTATTTTTCCGAGGACGGCATTATCGTCAGCCTGGATATCGATCTCCTGAATATGATCGAGACCAAACAACTGTTTCATGGCTGTGGTATATGGTACGGTCACCTGATCATCAGGATTGTGCCATCCCCGGCTTCCCTTGGCTTTTGTTACCCCGACTATGGAGAAGTTTATGCCCTTGATTTTCACCATTTCTCCCACCGGACTTTTCTCCCCGAATAAGTTTTCTGATGTTGTGGGGCCTATAACGGCAATCCTCGCCATTCGGTCTACTTCATCTTCTGCAAATGGCCGTCCCTTCTCAATTATATAATTCCGGATAGGAAAATAGGTCATGGATGAACCTATCACACTGGTTTTAATATTTTTGTTAAAATACTTGATCTGACTGCTGCCTCTCACAACCGGAGCAACCTGGAACACACCCGGAACTTTTTCAAGTATTGCCTTTGCGTCTTCAAGTTTCAGTCTCTGCGATGTATCAGACATCACTCCCCGTAGGCCGCGTTGTGCGGGATGGACAATCAACAGGTTTGTGCCCATGGAAGCAATCCGTTCCATTACCTGCTTCTGAGCCCCGGCCCCAATTGCTAACATGGATATTACCGACCCGACACCAATAATAATTCCCAACATAGCTAAGAATGTCCGGAGCTTGTTTGCAAGCAGACTCTTCAATGCTACTTTGATAATTGTCCAAAATAGCATACCTTCATCCACTCCCTTTCTTGTTAATGATTTTTCCGTCCCGAATTTTTATCTGCCGTCTGCAGTGGTTAGCTATATCTTGATCATGCGTAACGATGATGAAAGTACGTCCCTGGGCATTCAATTTTTTAAAGATTGCCATTATCTCTTCCCCGGTTCTTGTGTCTATGTTTCCCGTAGGCTCATCGGCGAGAATAATAGCCGGATCCGTCACTATCGCACGAGCAATTGCCACACGCTGGCGCTGTCCACCGGAAAGCTGTGGCGGTTCGTGATGCATTCGATCTTCAAGACCAACGATCCGCAAGGCCTCTTCTGCACGACCTCTTGCTTCTGATGCCCCTGCATATAGGAGTGGAAGTTCAACATTCTCCAGAGCATTCAGACGGGGCAGGAGATTGAAAACCTGAAAAATAAAGCCGATTTTATTGTTACGAATCTTGGCCAGACGATTCGGTAAAAGCTTTGATACATCTTCACCATCAAGAATATATGTTCCGGAATCAGGGCGGTCAAGACATCCAAGAATATGCATGAGTGTTGATTTTCCGCTCCCGGAAGATCCTGATATGGCTACGATTTCGCCCTCTTCGACCTGAAGGTCTATTCCATCTAGAGCCAGGACCCGGGTCTCCCCGAGATGATACGTTTTAACGAGCGACCGTGCCTGGATGATCATCGACGCCCTCCGCTACCAAACATCATCCGAATTCCTCTGCGGGATGAAAGGTTTCGTCTCGACTGATCGGTTCTCCAGCGACTCTTTGCTTCTTCCGGGCGATAAACCACCAAATCGCCTTTATTTAAGCCACCGGTGATTTCAGTGAGAACACCATCGCTGATACCTACCTGGACAGGACGTTCTTTCACACTGCCGTTGTCAATCATTACCCTAACGAAATCCTGATCATCCTTATTTAAAACAGCCTCGGACGGCACCAGCAATGCTTCTTCTTTCTCGGCAACGATTATCTCAATATTGGTTGTCATCTCCGGTTTCAAAAGGGACTTGTTTGCTCCGATCAACTCGATTTTTACTTCGAAAGTTACAACATTTGAAACATTAACACCCTTGGTTCCAATCCGTTCTATCTTCCCGGAAAAACGCTTTCCAAGAAATGCATCAGCAGTTATGATCACATTCTGACTTAATTCCACTTTGCCGATATCACTCTCATCAACCGAAGCTATAATAAACATTCGAGAGAGATCAGAAATTACCATAGCCACCGTGCCCCCGCCAACATTACTGATCCCTGAAGAAATGATCTGTCCTGTTTGGACGTTACGTTCGGAAACTACTCCATCTATAGGAGAAAAAACCTTTGTGTCTTGAAGACGCTGCTCTGCAAGTGAAAGATTAATTATATCAGTTTCAACCTGGGCTTCAGCAAGCCTGACATTCTGGCGGTTGATTTCCAGCTCCTTCTCTTTAAGCGCCAGTTCTTCCATGCGTATCTTTGCATTTTCCAGATCAACTTCTGCTTGAATGGCAGCTATCTCCATTGATTCCTTGCTTTCCTGGCTGGTGAGTTTTTTCTCAAAGAGATGCTTCCTGCGTTCCGCCTTTGCACGGGCATCAATGGCGCTGGCTTTGGCGGATTTCAAGACAGATTCTACACTTTTCCGCTCAATTGCAAGACCTTTTTTTGCGATCTGAAGCTCGACTTTACTTTGTTTTAGCCTGGCCTGGGAGGAGGTCAGAGCGATTTTTCCCTGCTTAACCTTCCGCTGCTCATCAACCGGGTCAAGTTCCACCAGCAAATCTCCTTTCTTAACCTGATCACTGATATCAAACAGCAGCTTTATGACCTCGCCGCTTGCCTTGCATTTGATTTCAACATCAAGATTGGAAACTACACGTCCTGTACTGGGGACAGTAAAACGGATAGGGCCCTTTTCGACAAGGGCTTTGGACCATTCCTGCGTTTCTGTCTCTACACCTTTACTATTTCGCAACCAAAAATACCCGACGGTGATTATCATTACACCGAGGATCAAAATAATATATCTTTTATTTATAAGCATTTTAGCCTTTTGGCCCATGTTTTGAAGTGTCTTTTTCATAAGTGATAAGAGCAGCGAAAGCTGCTGCGACATACATTAAATTATAAAAATCTGCTCCATTATTTTGTTAACAACGAACCCAATTCTATCCTCATGATAGGTCGTGTTGGTGAACGCCGATGGACCTCTTTGAACCCAGCTCTAATAAATGCGCTGGGTATACCGGTCCAAGCAAAAGCTGGAGGTATATCTTTCTCAGATTTTGGTTCCACCGGATAACCTTCCACCAATTCTGCTCCCTGTGATTTGGCATATTCAGTAGCTGCCCGCAAGAGCTCTGTTGAAACGCCAATCTTTCTATATGACTTTTCGATAAACAGACAGGCCACAGACCAACACGGAAGGTCATCTATGGGTTGAAGTATGCGGGATCTTGATAAAGCTGGATAGCTACTTCTGGGTGCAATTGCACACCATCCTATAGCTTTATTGCTATGGTATGCCAGGATACCGGGAACTTCTCCTGAGTCTATAATGGCCTTCATGGCAAGCTTATTTCCCTCGCCTTTTTGCGACTCAAATTGCTTTCTTGTAAGACGCCAAAGCATGCACCAGCAACCACCACATGCACCCTGTTCGCCAAACAGTGTCACAAAGTCATTCCATTCTTTTATTGTCAATTGATTAAATGCTAATTTTAAAGACATATCTTTATCGCTAAACCACGAAACCTGCTGGGATGAAGCGCAATGGTTCAATCCTCGCTCTTAATGTTGCTGTTTTTGCCATAATTATCACCTACATAAAATTAATAGCCCATGTGAGCCACAAAAGTCAACATCTTGGCCCAATGGGTCTTAAAATATTTTTTATGGAATGATTGCCCAATGGAATTCCGCAGGGAGGGTCTATTCCTCCGGGGTCAGCAGAAAGGAAAATGGTGATAAAGAAAAAGCTTGACAACCTATTTAAGATCAGTTAGATAGAGCGTTCAAAATTAAATATGTAGATTATTATGAAAAAAATATTAGTCATTACTAACCTTATTAGCCTTATTATTCTCCTCGTAGTAGATGTACTTATCTACTGCGAGGCAAGGGGTTGATAATGGCCTGATTTTATAACAAAGAAAAAAACAAAATCCGTTATCAGCTCCAAAACTGGTAACGGTTTTTTTTTTTAGTTTCGCAAGGAGATCAAATGAAAAGCGACATAGTTAAAAAAGGCATCGAAAGAGCTCCACACCGCTCCCTTTTTAAGGCAATGGGATACACGGATGCTGAAATCAGAAGACCTATGATCGGCATTGCCAATTCAGCCAATACCATTATTCCAGGCCATATTCATCTGGACAAAATCGTGGAAGCTGTAAAGGCTGGGGTTTACATGGAAGGCGGGACACCGATTGATTTCGGCGTCATCGGAATTTGTGACGGTATTGCCATGAATCATGAAGGGATGAAATATTCCCTTGCAAGCAGGGAACTGATCGCCGATTCCATCGAGGTTATGGCAACAGCCCACGCATTTGACGCCATGGTCATGGTGACCAATTGCGACAAGAT
>JAZFVY010000168.1:0-10685 GCA_036447975.1 Desulfobacterales bacterium | reverse complement strand
TCGATATGTTATCAAAAACCGGTTTTGAACATAAGCGTATTACAGTGGAAGGCATCAAGGGGCTGGGGTGGTGGAAGCAGGCCGTGTCAATCTCGAAAATACCAAAGGGGATATTTGAATCTCTCATGATCCTTAGACGTTACAGACCGGATCTGGTAATTGGCGTCGGTGGTTACGCGGCAGGGCCCCTGGCCATGGGAGCATGGCTTTTGGGTATTAAAATCGTCCTCCACGAACAGAATATTCTGCCGGGAATGACAAACCGAATTTTGTCCCGTCTTGCCGACAGGATATATGTTTCCTTTAATGATAAGCCGGCCGGCTTAAACCCCGAAAAAGTCCGTTTTGCCGGAAATCCCGTACGCAAAGAAATTCTGCAATGCGCAAAGGATCAAAAAGTTGGTTATAATGCCGATCCCGTACCCGGAGGGCGTTTTACGGTTCTGATTATTGGCGGAAGCCAGGGGGCTCACAGCATAAACATGGCCCTTCTGGAAGCCATAGAACACATCAATGAAAAAAATGAGCTTTTCTTTGTGCATCAGACAGGACCTCAGGATGAAGTAATAGTAAAAAATGCTTACATGCTCCACGCTATCCCCTGCAAGGTTCGGACATTTTTTACTGATATGGCCCGGCAATATCAAAATGCCGATCTTGTTATATGCCGGGCAGGCGCAACAACAGTGGCGGAAGTTACAGCCATTGGCAAAGGTGTTATTTTCATACCGTTCCCTTTTGCTGCTGACAACCACCAGGTTTTAAATGCGCGATCACTGGAAAAACACGGGGCTGCCGAAATGATTCTCGAAAAAGATCTCAGCGGCAAAACCCTTGCCGAACGAATTAATTATTATGCTTCAAACCCGGAAGACCTACACCTGATGGCGTCACGGGCTAGGAGTTTTGGCCGTCCCGATGCGGCGGCGTTTATTGTTGATGATTTTTATAAACTCATTAACTCGGATTAACTATATGTATCTTAAAAAATATCACATCCACTTTGTCGGAATCGGCGGTATCGGAATGAGCGGTATTGCGGAACTCCTCCTCAACCTAGGCTACAAAGTATCGGGATCTGACTCCAGTCCATCAGACCTTACCCGGCGCCTGGAAAGCCTTGGTGGTATTATATTTGAAGGGCATTCTGAAGAGCAAATTCAAGGAGCGGATGTTGTTGTAACATCATCGGCAATCAGCCCCGAAAATCCTGAAGTTGCCGCAGCCGATCAAGCATCAATCCCTGTAATACCAAGGGCCGAAATGCTCGCCGAGCTTATGCGTTTAAAGTACAGTATAGCAATTGCAGGTGCACACGGTAAAACGTCGACCACCTCGATCATCGCTTCCGTGCTGGATAAAGGGGGCCTTGATCCTACGGTGGTTATAGGTGGAAAACTCAAAAGCATCGGTTCAAATGCCCTACTTGGAGAAGGCGATTTTATCGTTGCTGAAGCTGATGAAAGTGACGGTTCTTTTCTTAAAATCTCACCCACCATAGCCGTGGTAACAAATATTGATCGGGAACACCTCGATTACTACAAAGACTTGAACGACATAAAAGAGGTCTTTTTAAGCTTTATTGACAAAATACCTTTTTACGGTCTGGCGGTCCTTTGCTTGGACGACGAACCGATCCAGGATCTCATACCGAACATTCATAAACGTTTTACAACTTATGGAATGAGTAATCAGGCCGATTTCCAAGCCAGGAACGTAATTCCCAAAGGGCTAATGAGCGGGTTTCAGGTTTATCACCTTGGGAAGCCGCTGGGAGAAATCACTTTGAATCTTCCCGGTATACATAGCGTTTACAACGCCCTGGCAAGCATTGCCGTTGGGATCGAACTAAATATCCCCTTTGATGTTATCAAGTCCGCTCTGCAAACCGTCGAAGGAGTGCAACGCAGACTGGAAATTAAAGGAAAAATAAAGGGTGTAACCGTTGTGGACGACTATGGTCATCACCCCACGGAAATCAAGGTCACGCTTCAGGCCGCAAGGACAAGCTGGCCCGATAAGCGTATCGTTGCTGTATTTCAACCGCACCGCTACACAAGAACCCATGCGCTTTTTGATGACTTCACGCGGGCGTTCTACCAGTCGGATTTGCTTGTAGTTCTTCCCATATATTCTGCAGGAGAAAAAAAGATAAAAGGAGTCGACGGCCATACTTTGTTTGAGGGAATCCGGAGCCATGGACACAGGGAAGTCATATATGTGCAAGATTTCGAAGAAGCTGTTTCGCATCTGAAAAAAATTCTAACCCCGGGTGATATTCTGCTTACCCTGGGCGCAGGCGATGTTTGGAAAGTCGGAGAAACTGTACTGGCTGAATTATCAGACTGAGGAATTGAAGAATTTGGACTCCATATTATGTTACAATATTCGAATTAATTTCGTTTTTGAAAAACGTGTCCCACAAGCATTCAGGTGATCCGATTTAAAACCGGATTATCTGAATGTGATAATGTTTTCAAAGGGCTAAAATGTTGCCAATATTCTAAATTTTCGGTTTTGCATAAGAGCTTATGGCACTGGATCATGATTCAATAAAATGGCTTGCAAGCCATTTCGGCGGCAACGTCAAATTTGACGAACCGATGTCCAGGCACACATCATTACGTGTCGGCGGGCCGGCCGAGGCTTTTGTTATCCCTGAAAATATTGAAGACCTGAAGGGGCTGATCAAATGGTCATGGCAACATAAACTTCCATACCTGATCGTCGGCGACGGCACCAATCTTCTAGTCAAGGATAGCGGCATAAATGGAATTGTGGTCGTGCTGACAAAGTGTCTTAAAACAATTGCTCAAACAGGTACGGGAACAGACGGAGTTATTGTTACTGCCATGGCGGGCGCCCGATTACGAAACCTTTGTTCATTTGCCCTGGAACGGGGTCTTGATGGTATTAATTTTGCCGTCGGAATTCCGGGTACTATCGGCGGGGGAATTATGATGAATGCCGGCACAGCCCATGGCGCCGTGGAAAGCGCCCTTGAATCCATAAATGTTCTGCTGCCGACGGGCCGGTCCCAAAGAATTAAAAGAGAAAATCTTAATTTTTCTTGCCGGAATCTTTCATTGAACAATGAAAGACTTGATAGTTACCAGGGGCATCCCATTGTATTGGACGGCTGCTTCTGCCTGCGTCCTTCGGATCCTGAAAAACTGAAAAAAGAGGCCCAGGCAATTTTGAAAACGCGCAAGGAAAGTCAGCCGACAGGTTTGCCAAATGCGGGATGTTTTTATAAAAACCCTGTATACGGCAAAACAGCCGGCGAACTTATTGAACTGGCCGGGCTTAAAGGAAAATCGATCGGCGGAGCAGAAATCTCATCAAAGCACGCCAACTTTATCGTAAACCGCCAAAGAGCATCCGCCGCTGACTTTCTTGCTTTGATGGAACTTGTTGAAGAAACCGTATCAAAAATGTTTGACATCGATCTGGAGAGAGAGGTTAAGATTGTTGGTCCGTAAGCACATACGAAGAAACCATTACAAGAACAGGGCCGCCAAAATGCGTGCTAAAATTATACGGAGCCTGACTTTCTTCTTAAAAGCAGTGGCTGTTGTCGCGGTTTTGCATCTTGTAAGCTTTCTTTTCATTTTAGGTCACGACTTTCTTACCCAATGCGACTATTTCAGGGCCGAAAGTCTGGTCGTTACAGGTGCGGACAGACTTTCTGAAGAACAGGTCATAAAGCAGGCAGAGCTAAATAAAGGCATAAATATTCTTTCCGTAAACCTTTCAATAGCAAGAAAGAGACTGCTGGCACATCCCTTGATTGTCGAGGCTGAAGTAAGCAGAGAGCTTCCTTCGAGTATAAATATCAGAATAAAGGAGCAAAAGCCCTTTGCCATTCTGGACCTTGGCCGCAAATTTGTGATCAATGCCAATGGAGAAATATTCAAAGAAATGGATGCATCAGACCCTGTCAACCTGCCGATCATCAGCGGACTTGAATTTGCAGACATCAATGTACGTGGCAAACCCCGCAGTATTCCTTATAATGCTGTGATGAATATTTTAGAACTTGGGCAAAAACCTGAAAGCGTTATTCCCATCAAGTCAATAAATAGAATTCATGTGGATCGTGAAATTGGCCTTACAGTCTATGCTTTTGACCGCATCAAAGCAATAAAAATAGGATACGATGATTACACGGGCAAATATGCAAAACTCAAAAATGTCCTTTTGTTTCTGAAAAAAAAAGAAGGTTTTTCACATCTCGAATCAATTGATCTTAACAACCTGAATCGAATTGTTATAAATCCAATAAGAATTGAGTCACCCGCCGAAGACCATAAGGAGGTTTAAGATGCAGGGACAGGAAAATATAATTGTCGGCCTTGATGTAGGAACGACCAAAATCTGTGCCGTGGTTGGTGAAGTAAGCGGAAAGGAAATAAATATCGTCGGCATAGGCACACACCCCTCAATCGGACTTCGGAAAGGTGTGGTGGTAGACATTGAGTCGACCGTAGAATCGATCCAAAAGGCCGTTGAAGAGGCTGAACTCATGGCCGGCTGTGAGATTTCTTCTGTTTTCGCCGGAATCGCCGGAGGCCATATAACAGGTTTCAACAGTCGTGGAATCGTAGCGATAAAGGGTAAGGAAGTCGCACAAAATGATGTAGATCGCGTCATTGATGCTGCACGCGCTGTTGCAATCCCCATGGACCGCGAAGTTATCCATGTGATCCCCCAGGAATATATCGTCGATGACCAGGGAGGTATTAAGAATCCTTTGGGCATGTTTGGTGTAAGGCTGGAGGCAAAGATCCATATCGTGACCGGTGCAGTGACATCTGCTCATAATATTGTAAAATGCGCCAACCGGTCGGGTCTTGATGTCTGTGATATTGTCCTTGAACCCCTTGCGTCAGGTGAGGCCGTGCTGACCGATGAGGAAAAGGATCTGGGTGCGGCACTCCTGGATCTAGGCGGCGGTACGAGTGATCTAGCAATCTTTTTTGCAAAAAATATCAAACATACGTTTGTTTTGTCCCTTGGCGGCAACAACTTAACAAACGACATCGCCATCGGCCTTCGCGCATCGACTGCTGAAGCCGAAAAGATCAAGAAAAAATACGGCACGTGTAACACCAGGAATATCAGTCCTGAAGAAACCATTGAAGTACCCGGCATGGGTGGGCGCACACCCAAAAAACTTCCGAGGCAGATACTAGGCGAAATATTAGAGCCCCGCATGGAAGAGATCTTTACACTTATACAAAGGGAAGTCTATCGGGCCGGAATGGAGAAGATAATTACATCTGGCGTGGTTTTAACCGGGGGAACATCCCTACTGGACGGCGGAGTGGAAATAGCTGAGTCTATTTTCAATCTTCCAGCCCGACTGGGTAAACCCAGGGGGATCAGCGGTCTTGTCGACGTCGTAAACAATCCCATGTATGCCACGGGCGTCGGACTCGTCATTTACGGTGCGAGAAACCAGCCATCAAAGAAATTCAGGATTCGCGATACAAACATTTTCAACCGTGTCATGACCCGGATGAAAAGGTGGTTCAAAGATGTAATCTGAAATGGTTTTGCTTTATGAAAAAAGTGTCCAACAAGCATTCAGGTGATCCGGTCTTAAAGCGGGTCACTGTTTGAGATTAACCAGAAGTAAATTTATTAAACAGGAGGTGGGGGAAATGACTTTTAGCTTAATAGAAAATGAAAAATCTGCATCAATCAAAGTAATTGGTGTTGGTGGAGCCGGAGGAAACGCGATTAACAACATGATCGATTCCAGGCTCCAGGGTGTAAAATTTATTGCAGCAAACACGGATGCCCAGGCCCTTCAAATCTCCAAGGCACCTATCAAGCTTCAGATGGGAGAAGAACTCACTCAGGGACTCGGTGCAGGCGCCAACCCTCAGATCGGCCGGGAAGCGGCACTGGAAAATGCCGATGAAATCAGAAGCATCCTTGAGGGAAGCAACATGGTGTTTATCACCGCAGGATTCGGAGGCGGGACAGGCACCGGAGCCGCGCCGGTTATCGCTGAAATATGTAAAGAATATCAAGCGCTTACAGTTGCAGTGGTAACAAAGCCTTTCTCATTTGAAGGCAAAAAGAGAGCCAAACAGGCCGAAAAAGGGATTGAAGAACTCAAGAAAGTTGCCGATACGGTCATCACAATACCCAATGACAGGTTGAGGGGCCTGGGAGCCAAAAATGCCAAAATGGTCGAAATGTTCAGAAAAGCTGATGAAATCCTGCTCCATTCGGTCAAAGGGATTACAGATCTTATCATGATGCCGGGGCTGGTCAATCTCGATTTTGCCGATGTCAAAACAACCATGTCCAAGGCCGGCTTGGCCATCATGGGCATCGGCGTGGCCAGTGGTGAAAACCGGGCCATAGAGGCTGCCGAACAAGCCATATCCCATCCCTTGCTTGAAGACGTCTCCATTTCCGGCGCCAAGGGGGTTTTGATGAACATAACCTCCAACAGCGACTTAACAATGGAAGAGATGTCCGAAGCTTCTGAACGGATATATAAAGAAGTCGGAGAGGATGCAGATATAATCTGGGGAGCAGTCGTAGATGATACCCTGGGCGATGAGATGAGCTTAACTGTAATTGCAACTGGAATCGGTCTTGAGTCCGAATCCGTATTACCGGATCATCACAGGGGTAAGGTCAGGGATATCACGCCTGCTGAATTACAAAATGCCATAGATTATGACGAGCCTACATTTATCCGCCAGCAGGAAGCGGTAGGTGAATTGAGAGGCGCCACTTATAGAGGATACAAGGGAATTGTAATTGACAACACTGATCTGTCTGACCTTGATGTGCCTACATTTCTGAGAAAAAAGGCAGACTAGTAGGGTCATTGGTCCTTGGACAGATGATGAAATCAGAGATCGGGACAATTCGCAAACAATGGAAAGGGCGCATCAAAGTCGCACTGGTCTATCCCAACACTTATCATGTTGGGATGTCCAATCTTGGTTTTCAGACTGTATATGATTTGCTCAATAAAATTGATCACGTTGTATGCGAAAGGTCTTTCCTTCCTGATGATAGCGGGCCGGCAGCAGGTCGTATAGTAGCAATAGAGTCCGGAAGACCCATTTCCGATTTTGACATCATCGCTTTTTCCGTCTCATTTGAAAATGACTACCCCAACCTCCTGACGATTCTCGATAGGGCAGAAATCCCCCTGCGATCCGATGACAGAGGAACCCCCCACCCTCTTGTCATCGCAGGGGGAATCGCCTTTTTTTCCAACCCGGAACCTGTGTCACCGTTTATCGATTGTTTTCTTATCGGGGAAGCTGAAGCCATTCTACCCCGGTTTTTTGACATTGCTTTACCAGACTTGCTGAGCCAGGATAAAAGAACGTGTTTAAAAACCCTTGCACGAAACGTCACCGGCGCCTATGTCCCGGCATTTTACAGTACAACTTACAATCCTGACGGAACAGTATGCGCCATTGAACCGTTAATCGACGTGCCGGTTAAAATTGAGCGCATGTATATGAAAGATCTTTCCAATGTCCCCACTTGCAGCGCTATAATAACCACAGATACAACTTTTGACAGTACATTCTTAATCGAAGTCGGCAGGGGTTGCCCCCACGGATGCCGGTTTTGCAGCACAGGATTTGTTTACAGACCACCGAGATTCAGGTCTTTTTCCCTCCTTGACAAATGCTTGCAACAGGGCGCTTCAATGACCGACGAGATCGGCCTTGTTGGAGCCGCAGTCTCGGATCTTCCTGACATCAATAAACTTTGCGGTCAGGCCCTTGAAAAGGATACAAGAATTTCTTTCAGTTCCCTGAGGGCCGACACCCTTTCCCCCGAACTCATTTCTATACTCAGACAAAACAAAGTCAAAACCGCCACCATTGCACCGGATGCCGGATCCGAACGTATGCGCAAGGTCATCAACAAGGGTATCACTGAAGAAGATGTCCTCAATGCTGCCGAAAACCTTGTCGCAGGCGGCATACCAAATTTAAAACTCTATTTCATGATAGGGCTCCCAACTGAAACCATGGATGACGTCGAAGCGATTGTTTTGCTGTGCAAACAGATAAAGCACAGGTTCCTTAAGTCGAGCAGGATCAGAAAACGTATCGGAGAAATAACGGTTAGTCTTAACAGCTTTATTCCCAAGCCTTTTACTCCTTTTCAATGGATTCCCATGGATGAAGTGCGTTCACTAAAAAAGAAGATAAAAAAGATAAAAGACGGACTCAAAAGAGTAGCAAACGTTCGTGTCCATTCGGATATACCTCGCTGGGCTTACATCCAGGCCCTGTTGTCAAGCGGAGATCGCAAGGTTGCCCAAATATTATTGCTGGCGAATCAGAACCGAGGGAACTGGCCCAAAACCCTTAAAGCATCCCCCGTTAACCCCGATTTTTACGTCCACAGGGAGCGGTCTTTGAATGAATTGCTTCCATGGGATTTTATAGACAACGGCATCAACAAGTCTTTTCTTAAGCAAGAATACAAAAGAGCCTTACAGGGTAAAACTTCCCCCCCATGTCCCATTGAATCCTGCAATATCTGCGGGGTCTGCAAACAAGACGGCGTAGAAGCTGCTAAGTAAACCCTAATGTAGCATAAAAACTGCGTAACGTAATGTGTTCATGAGCATTCTGGCCATCAAAGTATTTGATTTTGAAGTGGATAGCGAGTACAATCGCTTTAAATTATGAAGCAATGAGCGTAAGCTGCGAAACCTTTGAAAAAGGAAAAAATGAAAGTTAATGCATTTTCACTAAATCGGATTGAAAGGGTATAATTAAAAGCAGACAAAGGTCCAGATAATCGGCGGTGGAGCCACCGGCACAGGTCTTGCCCGTGATCTGGCATTGCGCGGGGTTCATTGTATTCTGGCAGAAAGACTGGATATTAACGCCGGCGCTTCAGGCGCCAACCACGGTCTTCTTCACAGCGGTGCTCGCTACGTGTCATATGATACAGTCTTGGCACAAGAATGCCGGAAAGAAGAAGATCTACTAAAGCGCTTAGCCCCCCATTGAATTAATAATACCGGCGGTCTTTTCGTCGCTGTTGAAGGTGACGATGAAAATTATATAGCGGACTTTCCTAACTTCACAGATAAGAAGATCTTTTGTGCCTATTCTTTCTAATACCTGCTCTGTTAAATAATGCTTCGCATTAAAATCTTATTTCATGGAATGAGATTTTATTTAACAGGGTAAACAGACGGATATGGAAGAAAGACAACCGTTGATTACATCAGGATGCTTTACATTTCTTTTAGTTCTGTTTATGAACTGGAAACCCAGATATTATTAGCCGGGGATTTGGGCTTCATTGAAAAAGGTGCGTTGGGTACAGCAAAAAAAGACATAGCAAAAATCGAAAGAATGTTATAAACGTTGATAAAACATTTAGAAAACAAACACTTGGATCCTTGGACCCTCTTCTCCAACTATATTGGAGAAGAACCATAATATCTAATAATGACACCATTTTCACAATTTCCGAGAAATTTTAAAAAAAATATCCAATACGTTCTGACGGATATCGATGACACCCTTACTATTAAAGGTCGCCTTCCTGCGGTGGTTTTTACAGCCATGGAGCGACTTCAGAAGACCGGCATCCGCATCATTCCCATCACCGGCCGGCCGGCCGGATGGTGCGACCATATTGCACGCATGTGGCCGGTAGACGGACTGGTAGGTGAAAACGGGGCCTTTTATTTCTGCTATGACCGCCGGAAGAAAAAAATGCTGCGTCGATACTGGAAATCGTATGCCGAGCGGAAAAAAGACCGTCGGAAACTGGAAAAAATCAAACAGGAAATCTTGAAAAAAATTCCTGCTTGCCGGGTGGCGTCTGATCAGGCCTACCGCGAGGCGGATTTGGCCATCGATTTTTGTGAGGATGTCATGCCTATCCCCATGGAAGATGTAAACGAAATTGTCCGCTGTTTTACCAGGGCAGGCGCAAAGGCAAAGATAAGCTCAATCCATGTCAACGGCTGGTTTGGAGACTACGATAAGCTGGCCACTACCCGATTGCTTTTTGAAGAAGTGTTCAGGTCAGATCTGGATAGAATCAAAGACCAGGTGATTTTCTCAGGCGATTCCCCTAACGATGCCCCCATGTTTGAATTTTTTCCCAATTCAGTTGGGGTGGCCAATGTTTTGCGTTTTACAGATAAGATGGACTGCAAACCGGCTTGGGTTACGGAAAATGAGGGCGGATACGGGTTTGCGGAAATGGTTAATGTGCTTCTTTCGTAAATAATCTTATGTTTTAGAGTAGTTAAAGTTAGAGTAAGATCATACATTTCTGCGGATTTAGAAACAAATAGAGTTCTTGTCCTTCTTTTTGCGGCACGTGATGCGGAACCTGCACCCTGATCATATTCCCATTTACGTTTACGAAAAAGTACAGAAAGTTGCCCAAGTACGCCTTATGGACAATGGTACCCTTGAACAGGTTCTCCCTAACTTGAGGTGGTTCCGTAAATATTTCCACATCCTCGGGACGTATAGATGCATACACTTTTTTTCCTTGTTCTGTTGCCGTGCTGCTAAGAGTCTTGCACAGCATCTTCTCACTGAATTCGGTGCGCACGTGCACCAGGTCTGAGTCCTGGAGGACTTGGACGACCTCACCGGACATAAAGTTCATGGTACCAATGAAATCGGCTACAAATCGATTGG
>JAZFVY010000167.1:0-2865 GCA_036447975.1 Desulfobacterales bacterium | reverse complement strand
AGTAGATTGGCTGCTGTTGTAGTCCCGGATTGAAGGATTCTATTATGGAATTGGGCCATCCTTGGGAATTGAGACATAGAGTGATCAGAACAACCGAAAACAAAATGCAAACATACTTTTTCAACTTTTTACTCCCTCAATATTTGGTTTGTGATCCCAAACAGGTCATCGATCCGTTCCCAGTAGTTTTCTTCAGAGGATTTGCCCATTAAAATATATATTGAAGAGAAAGGGAAACACCTTTGTTTTTAATATCGGCTGAAAGATTAACTTTGGTATTGTATTTTAATTTTTCAATAAATTGGCCGGTTTTGATGCGGTTGTATTTGTGGGCGCTGGTTATGGAGCCGTAAATATTACCGGTATAAAAACCGATTTCGACAAAAGCAATGACTCCGCCAAGTGCATTCTGGTCGTTATCGAAAGACTCATAGGCGGCATACATCAGGCCGCCGTTCAGTAAAAAGGCTATCAGGGCGTCCTGGTATCTTTCACAGTAAAGAAATCCCGCTCCTGGAATAATGGAGAAGAACCCTGCCAGCCCGGGGTACTTTTTGGGAACTAACTTTTCTTTGTCAAGTTCAGCATCGAGTCTTTCAAGTTTGTATTTGTCTTTGTTTTGCGCACTTATTTTTGCAAAATAATGCCTTGCCTTTTCCCAGGACGCCATCTCAATGTAAATCCAACCTATCTTGTAATAGGCTTTGTCACTTACACTTCCGTCATCGGTTATAGCAATCAGATTTTGAAGATTGATAATGGCAGAGCCGTATGCCTTAAGTCTCACGTGGCTTTCACTGATCATAAAATATGATTTAATAGAAAGGTTTGTATTATTATATCCATCGATCAATGTTTTGAAGGAATCTATGGCTTCTGTAAAATGTTTACCGTGAAAATACGACATGCCGGTTCGGAACATTGCCAGCTCTACCCTTATATCTTCCGGGAAAAAATAGACAAACCGTTTGTACTCACCTATGGCCCTGAAATATTCTTTGTTTGAAAAATAGTATTCCGCAAATTCAAACTGTTTGTCAGAATCTATTAAAAGAGATTGTTTATTGACTGGTACTAGATCGGGACCGGCAAAAGATTGAGAAAAAGGAATAAAAAGGAAAAATATCGTAAGGAAAGTGATTGACTGATAAACAAAGAAATTTTTTCGAATGAGCATAGTAATAGTTTCGTAAAAAGTCTATTTTTCTAACTTGGGTGAGCATTATGGGCTTTCGCAAAAGATTTTTTACGAGTTGATCATAGTTATTATTACCACCAGAAATCTATGTATAAAATAATAAAAAAAAGTATGACGGATGACGGAAGCTGGATGACGCGTAGTTTCTTAATCATTGCTTACTTTTGAGTAACCCTTAATATCTCTTCTATTGTGGAAATCCCGCTTAAAACCTTTTGAATACCGTCCATTCGAAGGGTGACCATATTCAGCTTTAAAGCCTCATTTTTTATCTGGTTCGAATCATAGGTCTTAAGGATGATACTTTTTAATTGGGAGTCCAAAAGCATTATTTCAAAAATACTTGTCCGTCCTTTGTAGCCGGTATCCAAACAATTTTCACATCCTTTTGCCTTGAAAATGGTACTCGTTTGGAATTGATCCATGGTAATTCCTATGCTTTTCAGGGTCGCATCATCAGGTGCGTAAGGCTGCTTACAATCGCTGCAAAGGGTACGAACCAGTCTCTGGGCTGCAACAGCTAAGACCGATGATGAAATCAGAAAAGGTTCGACGCCGATGTCGACAAGACGGGTAATCGCGCCGGCAGAATCGTTTGTATGAAGTGTGGAAAAGACAAGATGTCCCGTCAATGCTGACTGAACAGCAATTTCTGCGGTTTCTGGATCCCGTATTTCGCCGACCAGGATGACATCAGGGTCCTGCCTTACAATTGATCTGAGACCTCTTGCAAATGTAAGGTCTATCTTGGGATTGACCTGTATCTGGCTGATCCCTTTGATCTGATATTCAATGGGGTCCTCGATGGTGATAATGTTAATATCAGGCTTATTGATGGATGATAGGATTGCGTAGAGGGTAGTAGTCTTGCCGCTGCCGGTGGGTCCGGTTACAAGCATAATACCGTTTGGGGATCTGGCAAGGCTTTCAAGCAGATCAAGTTTGTCGGGTGCCAGGCCGAGTTCTGAAAGTGAAAGCAATGAACCTGATTTATTCAGAAGCCTGAGGACGACACGCTCACCAAATGAAATGGGGATGGTGGCGACCCGTACATCAATCTCCTGATTGCCTATTTTGACATCAAAGCGCCCGTCCTGGGGCAGGCGTTTTTCGGCGATATTCATTTTTGCCATGACTTTGATTCTGGAGATCAGAGTAGGTTGGATCCATTTTGGAGGAGATAGGAGATCATAAAGAATACCGTCGACGCGATAGCGAACTTTGAAACTGTCCTGGTATGGTTCGATGTGAATATCACTGGCACGTGCTTTTACGGATTGAGTTATAATATGGTTTACAAGTTTGATAATCGGCGCGTCACTGATGTCGTCCAAAAGATCCGCCGTCTCTTCAATTTCACTGATAATGGAACTTCCGTTTTCTTCCATGTCCTGGACTAGCTGTTCTGCGGAATCCCTGCCTTGATCATACGAAACATTTATGGCAGAGAGAATTGCATCCTTTGTAGAAAGAACCAGTTTATAATCATCGAGTCCCAGAATCCGGACCAGATCATCGAGTGGCTGAAAAGCGACAGGGTCATTAATGGCGATAATGCAGGTTGAGCTTTGCACATCTGTCGCTGCATTCTGTCTTTCATTTTGAGACAGGCTATTCTCAGGATCTGAGATCTGATTGTTTTCTTCAATGGGAACCATGACATATTT
>JAZFVY010000166.1:0-5696 GCA_036447975.1 Desulfobacterales bacterium | reverse complement strand
AGGAGCCAGACAGCAAACAAAATAAACGGCAGAAAATAAACAGCTTTGGCAAGAAAAACAGGAATCTTAATCACCACATTAATAGCTCTTCTCACAAACGTCTTGGGGGAATTTTGAGAGTCGTCATTTTTTTTGACCATATTTTTCAGACCTTTTACTTTTAAACGCTTTTTAAGTGAAAGTGAAGTCGATTTTAGTCTTATTTTTTAATATAAATTTTCTTTAGCTCCGGTTCATCCATAATCTTTTTATAATGCAACGGAAACTCTTCTTTCATCTCTTCTTCATCTATAACGCCGGTAATCCACATGTTGTCTATGGGAAATTTGTGAGGCCTCAGGTGAACTTCATATAAATGCCATACAATAATCGCCAAACATGCCAGGATGGCCTCCATCCCGTGAACAATCGTAGAAAGATCCAGGATAAATTTACTCCAAAAAGATTCTGCCCACATAAGCAGACCGGTTATTGCCATTAATGAGGTGCCGGCAAACAGGGCCAAATATTCCAGTTTATGTTTATAGCAAAATCGATCGAATTCAGGGGGGGTATCTCTTAAACCTAAATAATATCGAATATTACGGATCATATCCGTTAGGTCCTTGAGCTTTGGTAGCATGTCAACCAGCCAGCGACGGCCTGCCGATGTAAGGATAAGATAATACATATGATATATGCTGACCAGTATCATTATTATTCCGGCGGTGCGATGGGAAATGCCCCGGTAATAAAAGATCGTCTTTCCGGCTTCGCCAAGCTTATTGACGATATCTTCCGGGATCTTTAACATAAATCCGGTAATGACCAGCACAATAAAACTGGCTACAAAAAACCCATGCTGTACTCTTTCGGAAATATTTAAACGGATAAAATACAGTTTGTCATCTATCCGCTCCATTTCAAGCTCTCTGCCGGCATCACCTTCTTCAAAAGCTACATCTTTGTCTTTCATTTCAAAACCCTTTCAAAATTAAGGCGTTCAGTGTGGTTTCTGATGTTTTTTCTTGGTTCGGACATAATCAAGCAATTGATGTAAACACATGGAACCGATGACGACGGCGATTAAAACCTGATAAAACAACCGAACTATTTTTAATACCACATAATGAAATATTTCTTTTTCCGAAATTTCTTCTTTCGCCCGATCCGCCACAAGCGATATCTCTTGAGTTTGATCTTTAAAGTCACCATTTTTGGCGGCAATTCGGGCTTTAATTCCATACGCATGTACTCTGCCTTTGGCAAAATCCTCGCTGGCGCTGGGATGACATTTTTGCAGGCCGCCCTGATTACTACAGGTACTGATCCTGTTGGCCATGTTAACCGGTGACGTTGGGTCTGTTTGCGAACGAATAAAATGAGTGGAATAACCTCTCGGAACATGGCAACTAATACAATCAGGAGCGCCTTCAACCCCATATTTTACTAAAGACCAATGAAAGGTGTCTTTATAGGTCTCAATGCTCTCAAGGCCGTGACGAGCCATTTTTTTTGAATCTCCATGACAGCTGGTGCACAGGGATACAATTGCCAGCTGGCTCCTTCTGCGGTCCAAGCGGTGGGTAAAATGGGTGTAAAACCTTTGGGTCCACAGTACCTCTGAATGACACCCCAAGCATCTGGCCATCGTTTCATTGGACAATGCCGCGCTTTTACCCAACTTCCCCTCATACGTATTATACATTCGATTATTATGACAATATTTGCAGGTCGGCAAATCTTCGGGAGAAGGTTTCGGATTTTCTGGTGTTCCCTTACCATGAACGCT
The DNA here is from genome assembly GCA_036447975.1 of Desulfobacterales bacterium. GTDB lineage: Bacteria > Desulfobacterota > Desulfobacteria > Desulfobacterales > UBA11574 > JAUVVL01. The sequence goes on along the minus strand of JAZFVY010000166.1, from coordinate 3,925 downwards.
GGCGTCATATTTATTAACCATATTGATATGTGAAAATTCTCTGTGGGTGGACGGTTCTTCTATATGGCATTTTTGGGAGCAATCAACCTTTTTGACGTCAGTATGGGGTATTTCATCGAGCCCTTGATGGCAGCTTTTGCATCTCAAATTACCATGAACAGAACTGGCAAACATCTTTTCATTAACATAGAATATCCGCTTACCGGTTTTGTCATACCTCCCCATCTGTGGGTATCTGTGGCAATAGAGGCAATTTTCCGTGTCAGTGATCGCGTTGGTCTGGGCAAATATAATGCCGGAAGGCACCAATATAAACAGCGCTAAGAAAATACAAATTTTAATGAATATAAAATTGTCCACCTGCACTGAGATTCTCCTTTTCTATTTTTATTATGCCTTTTTAATATCCCGCTTTAATATCCCGCACCTTTTTAATATCCCGCTCGCTTGCGGCGGGGAGTTTCATTGAAACGAGATTTTTTTAGTCATTCATCAACGGGTTGTTGCCCAGACGAAATTTTCTTTGAGCGATCATTGAAACGTTTTTTACTTATAAATCTTGGCGAAATGAAAGAAAAGCGATTTCAACTGTTTGAGCCCGAAGGGCGAGTTTTGGAATCGCCTGGAGCGAGCCTTAGATTTATCAAAAAACGTTTCAGAGCCAGCGAAAAGTGATTTGGGCAACAGTCTGTCAAGATTTTGCGCCAGATTACACAGATAATTTGGGACGTTATCGAAATTATCTAACTGTTATCTTCTTGTGTTTTCTTCCTAATAGTATCCGCAATTATTATGCCAAAAGAGATTATGTTAGATAGACAACTAAAAACAGGGGGTTACGTATTATCGGTCGGGCGCTGATATTTATTTAATAAAGAATTTCTGGTGAAATCACCAAGCCTGTCCGGCAATTTTACCAGGTTGAGAATTGGCCTTATTCTAAACGTGGCTATTTCTGAATTGTAAATGCTGTTCTGACCGCGTATAAAACTTCTTGACATGCTACATGAAAAACCTAATTATAAATTTTAAGCCCTACTTGAGCCTAATCCACTCTAAGGGCTTTCATCTAATCCTCCCCTGGGCTGACATGGCTCCAGGGAATCTTTTATTTTGTGCGTTACGGATTGGACGATTTATTCGCGAAAAATCAAAAGCGTTGTGTAATAAATTTCATAAACCGGTAAAATCACCAATCCTATTCGGTGATTTCACCGGTTTATGCAATTTAGTGAAGCTTTTTAAGAATTCATCCATTTAGAAAATTCAACGTTCAGGTCATGCCGTTTTCTTCAAGACGATTTGAACATTGCCGTGATAGCTATTCCCATCCATGACAAGGGTTCGAATCTTTTGCTATTTATATTTAAAATGGGTCCGTTCAAGAAGGGAATGATGTGTGTCCTGTATGGGGAATTAGTGTCTTTATTCTATACACAGGTAATTCGTTTATTTTACATGAGAAACATATTTCTTGAATTTGTATTGACCAATAATAACACATATTCCTACAGCCTATTTCCGTCTTTTCTAGCTTTTTCTCGATACCCCCACGCCCTGTTTGAGCTCACTCACGATTGAGCCCAAGAAGTTTTTTCAACATTATGTTTTTATTTCAATTCGTTAAACCTTAGTTTTCTAAATTTCTTCAACATTTCTGTTTAATATTCGGTGAATCCCTTTGAACTGGCATGCCATTTGCTACAATGTGGTACAAATTCTGTTCAAAAGTTATTCCTATAACCTCTATCGAGCAGATCCTGGTATGAAAGTCACCGCATCCGAACATCGGTTCAGTGATAATGAAGCTCCCCGCAGCAAGCGGACGGAGTATTAATAATTACAATGAAAATACTGCTTATAAACCCGTCACATATAACATTGTCCGCACGGTTCGGAACCGGGCATCAGATACCCCTTGGCCTTTTAATGGTGGGTGGACCGCTTTTAGACGCTGGGCACCAGGTCAGGCTGCTTGATGCCGAACGCCGGCATCTTTCAAATCGAGCCATAGTGGGTGAAGTTAAAAACTTTGCGCCGCAGATAGTGATGACGGGCCATGCTGGATCGACATCAGCCCACCCGATCTGTGTAAAGATGCTAACGGCAATCAAAAACGCCTGCCCGGATGTGATTACGGTTTATGGCGGGGTTTATCCAAGCTTCCACTCCGAGGATATTCTGGCGAAAGAGCAGGCAATCGATATAATCGTGAGAGGTGAAGGGGAGGCTGTCAGCCTTGATCTGGTTGATATCATCGAGTCCAAAGGCCCGCTGCACAAAGTTTCAGGGATTGCATATCGCGTCCGAAGTCAATTCGTACTCACGCCGCCTCGTCCGCCCTCCAAGAATCTGGATGCTTTTAGAATTGGCTGGGAATTAATCGACAACTGGGATGACTACCAATGTTTCGGCTTGGGGCGTTCGGCAATCGTTCAGTTTTCAAGGGGTTGCCCGCACCAATGTACGTATTGTGGTCAACGTGATTTTTGGGTTAAATGGCGTCACCGTGATCCGATAAAGGTTGTTGATGAAATCGAATGGCTCTGCCGTACTCACAATGTCCGCTTTATAAGCCTGGCGGATGAGAACCCTGCTTCGGACAAAACAACGTGGCAGAGCTTTCTCAAGGAGCTGGCATCGCGCGAACTTCAGGTCCACTTCTTTGCATCCATACGGACAACCGACATTGTACGCGACGCCGATATTCTTCACCTCTACCAGCAGGCAGGCATCCAATACATACTTTTGGGGGTCGAATCGACCGAACCGGAAGTTCTTAAATCGATCAAGAAGGGGTCCACCACCCGGCTGGACCTGGCAGCATGTCGTTTGCTTAAGCAACATGGGATCTTTTCCATTGTTGCCCATGTTGTCGGCTTGAAAGACGAAACCTGGAAAACCTTCTGGTCGTCAATCAAGCAGCTTATTTACTATGACGGTGACTTTGTAAATGTAACCCACGTTACGCCTCACGGCTGGACCGCATTTGGCCTCCAGGTGAAAGACCATACCGTTGTTCAGCCCGATTTAAACAAATGGGACTACCGCCATCAGGTTCTTGAACAACGCCATCTTTCTACCTGGAAGGTTTTTTTGGCTGTTAAATGGCTTGAGCTATTCGTTCACGCCAGGCCGGGCAGACTCTGGGCTATCATTACAACGAAAGACCGTTTCCGCCGCCGGCAATTGTTGTGGTCATTCTTTCATACAGGACTGGTATGGTTTGGGGAGATTCTACTGGGTGCCTTACTGCCGTTCAAACAAACACTCAAACACCTAAAACCATTGTGGGCACCATTGGAAAAGATTCGACCAAGTTACAAGAATATTAAGAACGTTCAACATGTTCCAGCTCCTACAGTACAAAAACCGTGCAAAATAAATTGTTTGGGTTTCAACACGTGTGACATGGAACCTGATGGTTTAATCACGGCTGAATCAGAATCATGCTCCCCTTCCACCCAGCCAAATCTCAATCTACCCTTATTCTGAAGGTATTTGTTCAAGATACGATTCAGCATGCTCCACGCTACGATCTTGGCATAGCAATTGCTTAACTTAACCTGTCACTGCGTGTAAATTTGGCAATATGGCTTACACGTGGAGCACAAATTCTATGAAACGAATTAATACAGAGATGCAAACCGAAAAAAGATTAACCTGAAAAATTACTCAACAAAGACTTTGGATCGTCAGGCTTATCTATAAGGATCATCTCCCGATTAGTTGTAGCTAATCAAGGCAAGTCAAGTGAATATTCTTCAAGTGAGTCGGTGTGGTTCCAGATATAAATAGCCGGGGATTTAGGCTTCTTTGAAAAAGGTTAATTGGGTACAGCAAAAAAAGACATAGCAGAAATCAAAAGAATGATAAAAGCGCTGATAAAATCTCTATAAAACAAACACTTGAACCCTTGAACCCC
>JAZFVY010000165.1:0-4793 GCA_036447975.1 Desulfobacterales bacterium | reverse complement strand
CCATGCCGTAAAATGAAATCACCCGTTAAAAGGTCCTGTCAAGGAAAGTAAAGAATCCGGGCCCAAAGGACCCGGCTTTGATCTAACTGTCAAATGCATCATACTAATTTATTTGAGGAGGAGAGAGGTGAAGATTTCAGTCTTGAATCAAGCATCCAAATCATTAAAACTAAAGTGAAGATTGCTTGCCTAATTCAGTAACAGACATTTGTTGATCGAAGGTTGCTGTCAATCTGTTGATCAATTCGGCACCGGCTTGAACCCCGTCTTCGATAGTAACCGGCATCGCTGTTTCTGTCATGCACAGCGCAACGACCTGGCAGGGCTGGGCAATGATAATGGGCAGCATCGCATCGGAACGATCTTTTTCTAAAGAAATCGAATTAATCATCGGCTCGCCCCGGTGGCGCTTGATCGCTTCCGACAGCGTCTTGGGGTTGGGACTGTCCAGACACAGAGGCAGATCAACGGCATCTTGAACGGTCTCTACCAGCCAGCATAGATATTCGGTTTCCCGATCCACAAACATACCGGCATTTACGTCAACAAAATCAGCACCGGCATCGGCCTGGGCTTTTGCTACTGTGGCAATAAAACCTGCATTCTGGTTTTCTACTGCTTTAGAAATGCTCTTTCGACTGGTGTTGATATTTTCTCCCACAATAAGCATGCTTATCCCTCCTCCGGTTATATTAAAAATATCCGCAGCATTGTTTTAATGTCAATAAAAAAACCAGATCATCTGAAAGCACCAGACCGTTTGCTGATAGCCGTTTCTTGTTTTTGCGGGGTCAGAAATGCCAGTTATTTGGTTATAGGATCGTTTTTGATAAAATTCTTTTTTGAATGTTACATATATGTAATTAAATCAATTTAAAACAACATAATTGTAATTTTAGTTTCTTTTCAATATCCGCCCACTTAGTTTGTTATCTATCTATAACCACATAACAACTTAATCCCCTCCCTGAAGTTGGCACGCCTTTTGCTATAAAACCTAGTCAACTGTTGATGTTTCACGCTGTGTAGAAGAACACCCGCTGAGTAAGAATTTCATGGATTTCAGCGTCCACATTATCAAACACATTGTAGGTTTACGGACCAGCAGAGAAAAGCAAATGCGAAGGTTTGACTCGATGGGCAAGGTATTGAGGCCTATTCCGGGTTCTAAATATTCACCACTCAATAATGGAGGACCAAAACTATGAAATACATAGTGGCCATGATTCAGCCGCACAAACTGCCTGATGTCAAACAAACGCTGTTTGATTCCGAAATATTCAGCATGACGGTGAGCAATGCCCTGGGATGCGGCAACCAGATGGGCTACACCGAAACGTATAGGGGTGTGCTTCAGGAAGTGAATCTTCTTAAAAAGATAAGGCTGGAGATCGCAGTAAACGACGATTTTGTCGAGCCTGCCATCCAGGCCATTATCAAGGGAGCACGAACAGGGAACATTGGTGATGGCAAGATCTTCGTCATGGATCTCCCCCAGTGCGTAAGGATCAGAACATTGGAAAGAGGAATCGAAGCCGTTAGATAATTTTGTAAACACTTTTTTTAAGGAGGTTTAATTATGATAGGCATTTGGATAGCAATAGGCATAATTGCAATTCTCATCACTCTTGCCTTCACCAAGGCATTCCTGAAAATCTGCCACCCGAACGAAGTTCTGGTATTTTCAGGAAAAAAGAGAACACTGAAAGACGGTACCGTGGTGGGATACCGATACATTAAAGGGGGGCGGGGTTTGCAAATTCCGATCATCGAATCGGTAACCCGGCTTTCCTTGAACACCATACCCATTGAACTGGAGCTTACAGGGGCGCTTACCAACGGAATCATTCCTGTCAACATCAAAGCCATGGCGAACGTCAAGATCGCTGGCAGCGAAGAAGAAGGGCTTACCAATGCCCTGGAAAGATTCCTTGGAAGAAGTATCGGTGATATCTCTCAGATTGCACGCGAAACGCTGGTAGGTAGCCTCCGCGGTGTTCTCGCCACCCTTACACCGGAAGAAGCCAACAGCAAACGCCTCGAGTTCGCCGAAAATGTAGCCCAGGAAGCCAGATCTGATCTTAAGAACCTTGGTTTGGTTCTGGATACATTCAAGATACAGCATCTGTCCGATGCTGAAGGATATCTGGATGCCATCGGCCGCAAGAAGAATGCCGAGGTTAGGAGGGATGCTAAGATCGTCGAAGCAAATGCCGAGGCCGAGGCCAGGGAGGTTGCCGCAGAGGCCAAGAAGCGGGGAAGCGTGTCAGAACACAAAGCAGAAATGAGTGTAGTGGAAGCAGGCAATAAGCTTCAGGTACTTCGGGCCGATCTGGCTACCGAAGCGAACCGAGCCGAGGCAAAGGCCCAGGTAGCCAGGGATATTGCAAGAATTGAAGAAGAGCAGAAAATGGAGTCACACCGTATTGAGATGAACAAAAATAAGTATGAAGCCGAAGTGGTTGTACCCGCACAGGCCAATAAAGAGGCCAAAATACTGGAAGCCATTGGACAGGCAGCTCATATTATTGAAGATGGCAAAGCAACAGCCGAAGCGGTGAGAGTCATGAGAGAACAATGGGAGAAAGAAGACACCAGAGAACTCTTTTTGATCCAGCAACTGCCGGATATTCTTGATAAGGTTACCAGTGTCGTCTCTGAAAACCTTTCCATCGACAAGGTTACGGTGCTTGACAGTGGTAATGGGCAAGGTTTGCCGGCCTATGTGAAGGGCGTTACCGGTTCGGTCGTAGCGATTATAGAACAGATTAAAAACGCTGTTGGACTCGATATACCGGAGATTCTTCGAACCAGAGGCGGGGAAACTTAGAAACTATAAAAACAACAAAAGGAAATTAGATCAATGCTCTGTAAAAGCAATAAAGACGTAATCAAAATCGTCAGAGACAAAAAGGTAAGTTTTATCCAGATATGGTTTACCGATGTCCTTGGTGTGCTGAAAAGCTTTGCCATCACTCCCAGCGAACTCGAAGGAGCGTTAACCGAGGGGATGGGGTTTGACGGCTCTTCCATAGAAGGGTTTGCCAGGATAGAAGAGAGCGACATGGTCGCCAAGCCCGACCCTACCACCTTTCAGTTCCTTCCATGGCGTCCCAAGGACCGACCGGTTGCTCGGATGTTCTGTGATATTCTCCAGCCGGACGGCAATCCCTATGCCGGTGATCCAAGATATGTCTTGAAGCGCCAGCTGCGAAAGGCTGCCGAACTGGGATATATATTTTATGTGGGCCCGGAATTGGAGTTTTTCTATTTCAAGAATGATGAGGCCCCCCAAATCATCGACAAGGGAGGATATTTTGACACGCCTCCGTTGGATATTGGTGGAAACCTGAGGCGAGACACGATTTTTACTCTCCAGGATATGGGGATTCAGGTAGAATACAGTCATCACGAGGTTGCCCCCAGCCAGCATGAAATTGATCTGCGCTACGACGAAGGTCTGAAGATGGCGGACACTGCGGTAACGCTAAGGATCGTCGTCAAAGAGATTGCCAGACAGCATGGGGTTTACGCAACCTTTATGCCCAAACCCATCTTTGGGGAAAACGGCAGCGGCATGCATGTGCATCAGTCTCTGTTTCGGGGGGATATCAACACCTTTCACGATACCAGTAACCGCTATCACCTTTCTGATATAGCCCAATCTTATATCGCCGGGATCATGAAGCATGCCCGCGAGATGGCGTTGGTGACCAATCAGTGGGTCAATTCCTATAAGCGACTGGTTCCAGGCTATGAGGCTCCCGTCTATGTGGCGTGGGCCCAGCGTAACCGCTCTACCATGGTGCGAGTGCCCATGTACAAGCCGGGAAAGGAGCAGGCCACTCGCATTGAGTTCCGCTCGCCGGATCCTTCCTGCAACCCATATTTGGCATTTGCGGCCATGTTGGCTGCCGGATTAAAAGGGGTTGAGAAGAACTACCAGCTTCCGGAACCGATAGAAGAGGATATTTACGAGATGGATGAGGCGGCACGGGAACGAGCGGGCATCACCTCTTTGCCAGGAAGTCTCTACGAGGCGAGACAGGAGATGGAAAAGAGTGAACTGATGCGAGAAACATTGGGGGATCACATTTTCAGCAAGGTGCTTGCCAACAAAAAGATCGAATGGGACCGCTTCCGCACCTATGTTACCGACTATGAAATTGGGCAGTATTTGCCGATTCTGTAAATGGAGGAAATAATGAGTAGCGATGAAGTTCGAAGCTTTCTTCAGTCATCCCAGCAAATGAGAGCTCTTTGGGCAGGTATCATCTCAAGAAACTTTGTATTCACAATAGCTTTTATTGTCGCCATCTGGTCCTATTTTTTGAAAGCGTATATTGAATCGGGCTCAAATAATTTGGCCAATGGCCTTTCCTTTCTTGCGGTGGCTGCCGGCCTAACCTCAATCATGCTTGGACTGTGGCGGCTCCACACCCGTTACATTTACAACCGTGTTGCCGGCCTATTTCCTGATCTTTTGCTCTGCGAAAAAATCCTCGGAATAGAACCTCATCGAGGAACGGCCGGCTACCTGCAAAGAAGTATACCTAGACTTCGCCAGCTTTTTGGAGAAAAACAATTGAACTCTGACCAGAAGCTAGAGGTCATTGCATTCCTATTTGATAGGAAGAGTCTGGGCCGAAAAAGCCACATTGTACTTGACTTCATTGTGGTTGCATTAATTATTACCATGTTTGTGCTCTGTGTAGGTGTACACTCTAACATTCAGCTTCCGCTGGCCATTGGAACCATTATCGCCACTATCGTCGGTTTCTTGCTTGTGTTGT
>JAZFVY010000164.1:0-3241 GCA_036447975.1 Desulfobacterales bacterium | reverse complement strand
GAAATAACAACGAGTTGAATTGACAAATGAAAAAACAGGGAAAGTAAAACTGAAATTTTTTAAAGGTTTTTCTTGTCTGACAAGAATAATTTTCTTGTTTATCAAGAAAATGGGGGGGGGTTATTTCTTTTTTCGCGAGATATTATACTTTTTTAATAGTGCGTAAAGTCGTGCTTTGCTCAGGCCGGAAATTTTTATGGCTTTGTCTATATCATAACCAATATCCGACATTAACCGTTTTAAATACTGCAGTTCAACCTGATCAAGTATTGATTCTCTTAAGCTTTTAAGCGAGGGATAGGGTTGTAGCAAGTCAGGCGGTATAAATATTTTTTTTGTTTGAAGCATGTTCTCTTCGGCTACATATTGTTTTAAAGTTGACTGTTTTTTCGAAACCAAAGATTGTGCATATTTAACCCGTATGGAATCCGGCAAGTGAATAGGGTACAGGGCCGGATTGTCCGGATCTGAAAGGATGGCTTTTTCCAAGGTGTTTACAAGTTCACGGACATTTCCTGGCCAATCGTGCGAAACCAGTATTTCCATGAAATCAGGGAGAACTCCCTTGATTTTAAGACCATGATAACCGCAAAGCCTATAGATGTAATGCTGGGTTAGGTCTTTAATATCTTGTTTTCGATCTCTTAAAGGCGGAAGGTTTATTTGAAAAGAGCACAGACGATATAACAAGTCCTCACGAAATTGTACATCGGCCACCATTTGGTCAAGATTTCGGTTGGTAGCTGAAATCAGCCTGAAATTGCTTTGTATTTCCCGCTTGCCACCCACCGGTCTAAACCGCCGCTCCTGGAGAACCCTGAGAAAACTTTTCTGAATCGACATAGGGAGCTCACCCACTTCATCCAGAAAAAGAGTTCCGCCATCAGCCAGTTTGATCAGCCCTTCCCGGGCCTGATCCGCTCCTGTAAAAGCTCCTTTGACATGTCCAAAAAGCAGGCTCTCCACAAGTTGCTCCGGAAGTGCCGTACAGTCGACCACGATAATTTCGTTACCGTAATGGGCACTATTTTCATGAATGGCCCTTGCAAATAGTTCCTTTCCGGTTCCGGTTTCTCCCGTAATTAGAACATTTATATCACTGCTTGCACACTGGGCCACAAGATCAAGGCAGGCACTTAACTGAGAGCTGCTGCCGATTATTTTATCTCTCTTTAATGAAACAGTAGCTTTTTTTGAACTTTTTTTTTCGCGATATTCCAGTGCCTGGTCAAGATGAAGCATAATCTCTTTTTTGGAAAACGGTTTTTGAATATAATCCCAGGCACCGCTTCGAATGGCAAGCTCAGCGCCTTCGGCCTCACCTGCGCCTGTGATGATGATGACTTCCGGATGCGATGCCAATAGGCGAATTTTTGGCAAAGCTTCAAGGCCATTCCCATCAGGAAGCCGTACATCCAAAAAGACTACATCAAAGGGCTGCCATGATGCTTTTTCGATTCCTTCGGAAAGCGTTTCTGCAACTATGGCTTTATGCCCCATATCTTTCGTGTTCAGGGCCAACGTATTACGAATCAGGCGATCGTCATCAATAATTAAAATGTTTGCCATAAGCGCTTCTCTTGTTTAACCCTCATTTCTCATGAAGAATTTATTTTCATAATAAATACGACAAGAAACCGGTTTATAAACAGGTAGTTAAGCATATAAGGCTTTCTAACTGTCTTTGTCCCAGATCATAAAACAACTCTTCATCATCCACAAACAAAATCTTCTCGCTACCCTCAGGTATCTGGATCTCTTCTATCCGATCCTCCCTTGCATCTTTATCTATTGCCGTTATTAATATTGTAAAAGTAGATCCCTTGCCCGGTTCACTTTCCACATTTATAGCACCATGGTGACTTTTTACAATACCATGGGTAACTGAAAGTCCCAAGCTTATCCCCTCAGTAACTTCTTTGGGGGAGTAGACCGGTCAACTTCGTCCAACAGCACATGAAGCCACCGAGTCTTTTACAACCGGTCCTTGGGTTTGTGATATGGGATCACACATTTAATAGTTCTAACTTCAATTCCATCTTGGCATTTAGTTTTGCCTTAGTTTCTTGAGGAAGGTAGCCCTGGATGGGATATATAGATTATCATTAATTTTTCTCTTTTCGCCTTTATATCCATTCAGCCGTCCATATTCCGAAAAATCTAAACTCACCGGGTTTCCCATGGTTGAGACTGCCAGGGCTTTTTGAAAGCATCAGGGTAAAAAATCCGCCTTAAGGCAGTTCGACAGCATATGTCTCAAGCTTTGGTATTTTCTTTATCAAAGCCTGTTTTTTTAAAAATTCGGCAAAGCGCTCATAGCGTGCGCGATCAAGTGCGCCTGGGCGCAACGCAAAGCGGGGAAGCGTATCCCGCCATGCGAGAAGGTTCAACTTATTATCCAGATCTTTGCGTCCCCGTATGAATAATTTCCAGCTATCTTCCGGATGATTGACCATAAACTGTACACCTGCTTCCAGGGCGTCCACGAACTTTCTTAATTTCGGTTTGGTAACATAGTCGCGATGAGCAACGAGTATCAACTCATCATAGGGGGGAATACCATGCTCCTCGATATAAAAGGCCCGGCCCGGCCGTCCTGCAATATCCATCTGGTTGAGCTCAAAATTGCGAAAGGCGCCGATTACCGCATCAGTCGCTCCCGTAAACAGGGATGTAGACAAAGAGAAATTGACATTAACCAGTTTAATATTTTCCATAGACAGGTCCTGTCGTTCAAGCATAACCTTAAGAAGAACAGTCTCAAAGCCACCGATTGAGTAACCCACTGTTTTTCCCTTTAAATCAGCAATATTCATAATATCACTGTCTGCCAGCACAACAAGCGTATTCAAGGGAGTTGCCACAAGGGTCGCGAAACGGACAAGAGGCAAACCCTGATCCACATGAAGATGATGCTGCGGCTGATAGGAAACAGCAATGTCTGCCTTTTTTGCGGCAGCAAATTTTGGCGGATCATTCGGATTGGACGGAACATGAAACTCGACGTCCAGCCCGCGCTGGCTGAAAAATCCTTTTTCAAAAGCCACATAGAGAGGCCCATGATCCGGATTGACAAACCAGTCAAGAACGACAGTAACCTTGTCTGAAGCAAGTGCCATGTGCAAATTGGCGCCAAACATGGTTATACCAATGAAAAACAATGCAAGAAAAATTCGTCTCATACTTTCGACTCCTCATCTTATTTATTTCTTTGTGCTTAAATCGTTCAGCCACAACGACA
>JAZFVY010000163.1:0-3206 GCA_036447975.1 Desulfobacterales bacterium | reverse complement strand
TAGACAGTTGCCCACATCAGCAGAAAAAGAATTGATCGGCACAAAAAAAACGAGAAACAAAAATAACAAACAGAAAAAAGAAAAGTATCGAATAATTTGTTTTAATAACATAATCTCCCGCACTTCTATAACCTATCTCAAAAATAAGATTAGTGTTCAGGACGCAAGTTGAGCTTTGCGAAATCCCGCCGCCGGGAGCGCGAAACGGTGAAAAAGCGGAGCATACACGTAGTATGTGAGCATTTTGAACCGTTTCGCAACACCGCCATGGGCACTTAGATTGTTTTTGAGATAGGTTCATGTAAAACATTAAATACAGAGCCAAAGTATAAGAACGCTGTGTACTTTGCATCAAACTTTATGCGGCCAACGGCTCAGCTTCCAGCCAGGAGGACAGAGCCTACGGCTCGATGAGATCAAAGCGAACATATGGATAGTACAAAACATCTTTTATTATCTGTTTTGCTGGCCCTATGTATTTTATTTCTCGGAGCTTCGGGATATATGATGATCGAGGGCTGGGACTTTTTAGATGCGGTGTATATGACCGTTATTACACTTACCACTGTGGGATACGGCGAAGTACATAAAGTAAGCAGGATTGGGCAAATATATACAATTTTGCTTATCTTCATAGGGGTTGCCTTCTGTTTATATGTAGCTGGATCTGTTGTGCAGTTCATGGTTGAAGGCCGAATCAGAACAATATTAGGGAGGAGAAGCTTGGATAAGAAGATAGGTCGATTAAAAAATCATTATATCGTGTGCGGTTACGGGCGTATCGGAAGAGTTCTGTGCAATCAGTTGAAAAGAAAGCCGCTGGACCTTGTCGTGATCGATAAGAACCGGGAACTCATTCCAATATTTGATGATGATAAAGTTCTCTATGTGTCCGGTGATGCATCTGATGAAGCAATTTTGCTTAAGGCAGGGATACTACGCGCAAAAGGGTTGATTGCTGTTCTGGCTACTGATACTGAAAATGTTTTTCTGGTGCTCACCGCCAGACAACTTAATCCTGATCTCTATGTTATCGCAAGGGCGAGTCGGGATGAATCAAAGTCAAAATTACAGGCCGCAGGCGCCAATAGGGTGGAGTCACCATATGAAATGGGGGCTGTGAGTATGGCACAGCGGATAATCCGTCCTACGGTGACTAATTTTCTGAATCTTGCCTTTGCGCACAAACGCAAAGATATTCAGATGGAAGAAATACCTGTCAACTCTTCCTCAGACCTGATAAATGTCATGCTGAAGGATTCAGGTATCAGACAACAATTTAACCTGATAATCATCGCAATTAAAAAGCCTGATGGGAGTATGCTGTTTAACCCCTCTTATGAGACGGTTATCGAGGCCGGCGCTACTGTCATAGCCGTTGGACAGGAAGGAAACCTTCAGAAGCTGGAAAATAAATTGAATCCATTAGAAAGTGGCAACGGGTAACATTTTTAGTTGGAAAAAAGGGTCCAAGGATTCCAGGGGTCAAGGATTCAAGTGTTTGTTATCTAAAGATTTGATCAGCGCTTTTAACATTTTTTCGATTTTTGCTATGTCTCTTTTGCTGTACCCAATTCAACTAGAACCATAAGAAATGTTAAGTATCCTAATTTAATCAACCGTTGTCTTTCTTCCATATCCATTTTGCAATCTTATAAATAATAGACAAAGCAGATCTTCTTCTATGTGAAGTTAGACCGGTCCTTTCTTCATTTGGGAACTTTGCTGTTATTCTATATTTAAACAGAGTTCGTATGATTTTTGTCAGACATTCTACTCTTTGTAATTCTTTAGTATTTCACTCGAACCCTTGAATCCTTGACCCCTTGAACCCTTTGTAACTACACCCACTCGCTTGAAGATTATTCGCTTCACTTGCCTTAATTAGCTACTACTAATTGGGAGATGATCTAATGAGATTAATTACGAGGACTGTGTGTGCAATTCCGGCTGTCAAAGCGTTTATGCAGGGTTTTTTGTGATTCAACATTCAAATAGTCTTCATTTTCAGGGAATGACGACTTGCCGGTTAGTTGTTTAACGGAATTGCCAAAGAAATAGTTCATAATGGCGTTGAGGCTGGTCCTGAGAATCGCATAAGAATAATGCCGGGCAGCAACTTCATAATTATAATTTACCATTTTTTCTCTTCGCTCGGACGATTCCAGTATTTCTATTACATTTCGAACGGTCTTTCCGGAAAGGAATCCGTCCATGACAGCAAGATCAAACCCTTGAGGCTCTATATCCCTGACAAACGTGGCATAACGATTGATCAGCATCGGTTTTTTAAAGTAAACGGCCTCAAGAAAGGCATTGCCGAATCCTTCATAAAGGCTGGGATATGTGATGAAATCCGCGAAAGGATAGACATCCCAGAGAGAATATTCTGCTTGACCATTCCCATTGTTACCCCAGGGGTCGGCAATTCGGGTCGTTACCAGCCTTAGATTGACTTCATGTTCGCGGGCATATTCTTTTAGCCATTCGACGTATTCAAACCCTTCATCCCCGGCTTCATGGGATACAACCAGTTTGTTCCGGGAATCTTTTAGTTTCTTAACCAGTTCAATGGCATGTTCAATCCCTTTGCGCTTCACGATACGGGTGGGTTGTAAAATCATCCTGTCATCTGGTTCCAAGCCGATGGACTCACGGAAAACACGGGCTCCATCATCATCCAATACGGGTGGACTTTCAAAATCGAGAACATTGGGAATGATGATCGATGAAACCCCCGTGCGAAGCGCCAACTGTTCCTGGGCTTCGGAATTAATCACCACATGCTTGATATTGGGCAACCTTGGAGGAAAAGCCATGGAGAGGTAATCACTCACGGCATTTACTGAAAAACGGACCCTTTCCCAGTAAAAATCATGATTGTGAGCAATGGTGGGGATCTGAGTTTCCGCTATGGTTTCCGTCAATGCCAGGCCCAGGGGGATGTGCATCGGTATGGTTAGGACATTTTCAGCAATCAGAAGGTCTATGTCGAAGTGATCAATGAATTCATGGAGGTGTACTTTCAACAGCGATCTTAAGTCATGAATCGTTTGTGTTACAGACGGGTTTCGTACTTTACTGCCCATAACCTGCGCATTAATCCATCTATTTTGTTCATGTTGAAAATGCGCTTCAGGGACAAGAAAGCTTTTATCACTATCACGATCAAGTTCTCCGGCAAACCAGAAACAGTTGAATCCATT
>JAZFVY010000162.1:0-28794 GCA_036447975.1 Desulfobacterales bacterium | reverse complement strand
GGAATTGATCTGAAGGCGGGAGCGACATTAGGAATCACGCATTCTCAACTTTAAAGAGCCAAGACCGTGGAATCTCATAAATATAACATCAAGTCAAAACTGCATATTCAAAAATCTGATTTTGCCTGTTGATTTGCTATGTTAGTCAGCTTTGGAGTTATTCTGCCCTTTGGCATGCTACATGCTCTCGTTAAGAAAACATCGTATTTTGTGCCAAGTTTTTGAATCTATCTAATATTCAGCGCAGGAGGTGCACCATGAGACCAAACACTCTATTTTTGTTTCAGTTTTTATTGTCCATTTTTGCCATATACGCAATGCTTGAAAATATTATCAACTACCACTTACTCGTGCCCTTATTCTGTATGGTGGCAATGTTCTTTGTTGGAAGGTACGAAGGCGAGAGGCGTCAAATGATCAGCGAGCAGGTAAACAACCAAAGAAAAGAATTAGCTACTGCCTAGGCATGACGTGATCACTTCAGGCGTGGGTCGAACAGTTTATCTCACAGAATCTGGATTGGTAAGCCGCTTGCAATCCTCACGTGTTTTACACAATGTCAAGACACCCCAGACTGTACGGAGCCCTGTATGGACCTGTATTTACAATGGCGCTCATGCTCTTTTTTGTTATTGGGATAGTCAGTCTTGTTAGAGTCAGGAGAAAATTCAGAAGATAACCAAAAATCACAAAATACTTGAGGCAGGGTCAGAAATAGCCCCGCCTTTTTAGTCAGAATACTCATATCTTGTGTTTTTGGGGTAATAATGCTGGGATGCGCGATTTCTGCCCTGAACCTGGAAAAATTGAAGCCCCAAAAATGCTTGATTTACAAACTAAATCAGCAATAGATTCAAATAAGTTGTAGGTGTAACATCAGGCAACAAATCAAGCATTTTCAGCCACCCCATTTTCCTATGTCAATATATTGTATTCCCGAACAATCTTTCCTTTGACATTCAACCTTTTTTATTTTACCGTACCAAATGAAGATTCTCCTACGAAATCTGTCCTCGATCTCTAATCAGCTCTCACACTAAAACCTCTCTTGTTCTGCAGACCTCATTCTCGATACGCACCTCATTATCTATTATGATTTTCTCGTTGCTCAGAAGTTTTGATAAAGCTGAGATGTACTTTTTAGTGTTTTTTAAAAAGATCAATAATAAATGATAGATAATCGTCAGTTAATTAAGAGTAAGCACGTGCGTAATAAGAAATCAATAGGTAAAAGAATTATAAAAATAGCGTTAATTATTATGGTATCTTTGGGATTATTTTTATGTCCCTTTATTGTTTGCGTATTATTTTTTCCAGATGCTTTTTCACCATTATATAGAAACGCTATTAAAATTCTTTATATAATTTTTGTAATGCCTTTTGTCATATTCTTTTTTTCTATTCCAATTGTCGCATATTTTTTATTAATGGGTGTAGCTCAAGGATTAGGTAAAGCTATTGGTGCAGGCGCTGGCCCAACTGGAAGTATCGTGAAAGGGTTTATAGATATGGTCTCAGATATCAAAAACAAAAAAACTGAACCAGCAATATCACCAAAAGTTTCATCCAAAGCCCCTAAAAAGGATATTAATATAGTAGATTTATTAATTGTTTTGGTTTTACTACCCACACCACCCATTTTCTCTGTAAGGGAATCAAATATAAAGACCTGACGAACGATTATTATTAGACCTAAAAAATTGGGGAAACAAATAAATTTGAAGTCCAATAAACTTCAGATATGATATTCAATATAATGTATCCAAACACTCCATCCACCTGAACGTTTCTTCCAAAGAATAACATATTATCATACAAGTTATAATTTTAATTAATTTGACTTATGTTTTTATTAGGTATTAATTGTTAAAATTAATATTTCAAAGAGAGCCGCTTTAGGCTTAAGTTACGGAATAAAAGGCATTTAACGGTACGACACGAATCCTGGAAACAAATGGTTGGAGAGCCGCAAAAGGCTCTGCGAAATTCATACAAATTGAAAAGTTAGGCTACAATTATTATATAACTTAAAACAGGAGGAAAATAATGGACAGAGAACCATTGTTCCGAAGAAAGACGTCGATTTCCTACAAGACAGAAGAAAAGACTGTCATGAGAGGTTACAATCTGAGTGAACTGGCAGAGGAAGGTTATTCGTTTTATGACGCACTCTTTGTCCTTTTCCAAAATCGAATTCCCGCTGAAAAGGAAGAAAAAATGCTCAAGTACGAGATGGGTGTCTTTTTGGAGCACTCGATGTCGCCTTCGGCGGTGGGTGCCATCGGAGTCAGTGCCGGAAGACCGAATCTTCCCTGCGCCGTGGCAGCATCAATTATGACATTTGGCGGTGTTCATGGGCCAGGGGCCGCCCATGGATACATGGTCAACAAATACATCGCGAAGGCGCATGAGGAGGGGAAAACCCTCGACGAAATAGCCAAAATTCTAGTCGATGAATATTTGGATGCCGGAAAACCGGTAATGGGCATGGGACAGCCGCAGCACATCAACAGCGACCCCAGGGCCGAACCGATTCATGTTAAGCAGGAAGAATTAGAGCTGGAAGGTGTCTATCTGGAGTTCCAAAGAGCACTCGAAAAGCACTTTCACGCCAGGCGAAAGAGAGAGGGAAAATCCTATGTGGGTGTGAACGTGGTGGGGGCAGGTAACACCGCGTTAATGGAGATCGGCTTTTCACCGAATGCAGGCTGGTGTATCGGCAGTGTCACCCGTGGCTTCAGTTGTGCCACCCATGCATTGTACACCATGAAAAAAGGGCGTGCCTGGGGGGCATCGCGAAATGAGCCCATGGTGCAGATGATTGATCTTTCCATGATAAAATATATCGGACCCGAAGACCGGGTCGTACCGAAGCAGGAAGAACGCCAGGAATACGCCATGAAACAAAAAGAGGAAGGAGAATACAAAAAATGGGTGATATAGGTGATAAAAAAGGCATTGGGAATTTAGATAGTGATAAAATGCCTTATGACTATAGTAAAAGAGAGTACGGTACTGTATCTCTTGACACCACAAGGGCGCCTTTTCAGTGGGTTTCCGAAGTCGCTTACAAGAACGTTCACCGGATCGTTGCCCGGGGATTCGATACCACTGAACTCATGGAAGAAGGCTATGGTATGGTTGACGTTCTTTTCGTGGATTTACAGGCCAGAATACCATTAATCGAAGAAGAAAAGATGTTGAATTACGTTATGATTCTGGCCTTGGAAGACGGACTGTCCATGCCGGCGGTAATGTCAAGGATCGTTGCCAGATCTAAAACCTTTTTAACTCAGGCTTGCGGCGCATCCATATTGGCCTTCGGACATGCCTACGGAGCGTACTCGGCATTTGGAAACAGACTCGAGAAGTATTTAAAAAATGCTGAAGAAGAAAGCATGTCCCTTGAAGAAGCGGCCGAACTATTGGTCAAGGAGAACTTGAATGATGAAGCCCTGGGGGTTTCCAGTCTGATGCTAAAAGACCAGGCAGCCAAACGCATGTTTGCACGTGCGGAAAAGCTCGGCCTGGCAGGCAAATACATCGCATTCACTAAAGCAATCGTCAAGGCGGCCCAAAGAGCAAGCGCCGAACCCGTGGATCTAGACATGCTCGGCGCCACCGGTGCCACCATGATGGATCTGGGTTTTACCCCGGAGGCGACTTGGGTCATCCTGGCGGTTACCCGCTCTTTTGCTGCCGGAGCCCATTATATCGAAGAAATTGAAAGAGGAGCGTATACGCGGCAGGGACAGGAATTAACACCTAAAGAAGATTACGACGGACCTTCCGACAGGCAGGTTCCTCCAATGAAAGATCGGAATAAAAATGCAAAACCGGCACTCACTCGAACGCCTGATGAATGGAAGAAGGCCTTTACCGAAAGACAGAAACTCTACGGCAGCGGGTTTGGCATTGTAGAAGAAGTTGAAGATCCCAGTAAAAAGTCGGGAATCAAGAAAGTGGGAAGGATGTAGCCTGTCGGTTTTGCTTGAATTTGAATTTAGAGGAGGAATTAAAATGGAGGTGGTCAAACCTGTTAAGCGAAACATTTTGTTGAACCCCGGTCCGGCGACAACCAGCGATTCGGTAAAATATGCCCAGGTCGTGCCGGATATTTGCCCCAGAGAGCAAGAGTTTGTCGATATAATGATCGATATTCGCAAAGAGCTGGTCAAGATTGGCAACGCTGATCCCGAAAAATATACGGCAGTCATCTTTACCGGGTCCGGCACGATCATACAGGATGTTTGTGTCAATTCGCTTGTTCCTGAAAATAAAAAAATATGTATTGTAAACAACGGCGCCTATTCGGCCAGGATGGCGGAAATCGCTGATTATTACCATATCCCCTGTGTGAACCTTGAATTTCCAACCACAGGTCTGCCCGATTTGGATGTCGTCCAAGAAACATTGCAAAAAGATAAAGACATCGTCGTGGTGGCAACGGTTCATCATGAAACCGGTACCGGTGTCTTAAATCCGGTCAGAGAGATCGGTAAAATCGCCCATGACAACGGATGTGTTTTCATTGTCGACACCATCTCTACTTACGGGTTAATGCCTATTGATATTGAAAAGGAGAATATCGATTTTCTGATGTCTTCCGCCCAGAAAGGACTTGCCGCCATGACCGGTGCTTCATGGCTGGTCGGCAACATAGAAGAAATAAAAAAGTCCAAAGATTATCCCACACGTTCCTACTACTGTAACCTTTACATGCAATACGATTTTCTTGAAAGAGTGGGAGAGATGCATTTTACCCCGCCGGTCCAGACCATCTATGCTTTACGGCAAGCCATAGAGGAGTATTGGGAAGAAGGCGAACAGGCCCGCTGGGACCGTTTGACTAAATGTTGGGAGGCAATTCATAAAGGCTTGAAAGAGATCGGTCTGGAATCCGTCATCGACAAGAAGATTCAGGGGCGTCTTGTCGTAACGGTCAAGGCGCCTGAAGATGATAAATTCGATTTTTTTAAGCTTCATGACTATTGTTATGATCGAGGGTTTACCATCTATCCGGGTAAAATGTTCGGGGTCAAAACGTTCAGGTTATGCAATTTGGGCCAGATCACCTACAAGGATATTGAGGACTTTTTTGTTGTGGCAAAAGATGCCTTCAAAGAGATGGGCTACACGATTCCCATTAAAAAATAGAGGTACTTTTACCCCAAAAAAGGTTGAACAACTGTTAAGACCACTGTAAACGGAGGACCTTTGTTCCGGTTACAGGTCTCAAAAACAATTATTGTCGACGAAATGCCCTTGATTGCCGGCCCTGATTCACAATTAATTTTCTTAACTCATATAATTTTTTACAAAATGGAGGAGAAAAAAGGTTATGGAAGAAGACAACATTCAGGAAATGTATAAAAAAGCCAGAAAAGCTTTTGAAGTAATTGAATTCTGGCCCCAGGAGAAAGTCGACGAGATGGTGGCCGCAGTGGGCTGGGAACTTCAGAAACCCGAGACGGCCAAGGCTCTGGCCGGACTGGCCGTTGATGAATCCGGAATCGGTGTTTACGAAGACAAGGTGGCAAAGATACAAAGCAAGACACGCGGCACCATGCGGGACCAAATCGGTGTTAAGACCTGCGGCCTTATCAAGGTAGACGAAGAAAAGGGGCTGAAAATATTTGCCAAACCGATAGGCGTCATTGCCAACGTGGTGCCCTGTACCAACCCCGAATCGACCATCTGTTGTCTCGGGCTCAGCACTTTGAAAACAAGAAACGCCATGATTGTAACCCCCCACCCAAGAACCCAGGGGAGTTCCTATCTTACTGTTCAGCATGCCAGAAAGGCGCTCAAAAAGATCGATGCGCCGGTGGACCTGATGCAGTGTATCAAAAATACAAGCCACTCCAAGACATCCGAATTGATGGCCAATTGTGATTTTGCCGTGGCCACGGGCGGCGCGGCGCTGGTGAAGGTGGTTTATGCTGCGGGCAAGCCGGCACAAACGGTCAGCGCAGGAAACGTGGTATCGATCATTGATGAAACCGCCGATCATGCCGGGGCAGCCAAAAAAATCGTGATGTCCAAGTGCGCTAACAACTCCGCATCCTGTTCTTCGGAAAACGCCGTTGCCATTGAAGAATCTGTCTTTGACAAAATGATCGGCCTGTTTGAGGCCGAAGGTGGCTACATGTGCAGTACGCAGGAGCGGGAAAAGCTTGGAAATTACATGTGGCCGGACGGGAACATGCTCAACCGTGATATCGTGGCCAAACCAGCACCCTTTATTGCCAAAAACGCGGGCCTTGACGTTCCCGAAAATACGCGGTTCCTCATGGTTCTCGGGACAAAACCCGGGCCTGAAGACCAATTCTCCGGCGAGAAAATCAGTCCGGTTCTGACCGTGTGGAAATGGACGGATTTCAGCGAGATGATCGAACGCATGAAACAGATGCACAAATATTCAGGGGAAGGTCATTCCGCATCCCTCCACAGCACGAGAGAAGATCGCCAGATAGAACTTTCCATAAAAGCCAATGTAGGCCGCGTCAACTGCAACATGCCTCATGCCATGGCCAACAGCGGAAGCTGGTTTAACGGCCAACCGGTCACCGATACGCTAGGCGGCGGCACCTGGGCCGGCAACATGACCACGGATAACATCAACTGGCGGCATTTTTTAAACTATACCTGGCTTTCTGTCCCCATCCCAGAGCATATATCTACAGACGAGGAGCTTTTTGGAGATTATCTGAAGAAATGGGGAAGGGATTGATCAGAATTGAAGATTGTCTGTTGAAGAATAACCGTTGCACGCTTTACCCCAAGACAGACAATTTTCAATCCAAAATCGTCAATAAAGTTGGATGATGCCGTGATAAAGGCCGTACTTTTTGATTTTGGTCAAACCTTGGCGAATTCGGCCAACGGGTTCCGTGCCGCAGAAAAAGAGGCGCAGATTAAGATCTATTCGAATCTCAGCCTCACATCATGGGAAACCTTTATTTCAAGCTATCGAAGGATTCGAAGAGAATGTCACGAAAAGTCCATATTATCACGGAAAGCCATCTGGCAGGCGGTTTATCTTCATTTCAACCGTAAACCCGACTTGGGGTGCACTGAAAAGTGGGAAAACGGGTACTGGGATACGGTTAAGGCACATACGACTCCATTTCCCGAAGCGGTGCAGGTGTTGGGGGATCTTGCCGTTGAATATCAGCTGGCCCTGATTACCAACACCCAGGGTCAAAGGGCTTCAGATAACCACCGTATCAGTTCGTTCCCGGAACTCGAAAGGTTTTTCAAGGTCATTATCGTGGCCGGTGAATCGGGTGTGCCGCCCAAACCCGACGCCGCTCCTTTTCGTTTATGTCTGGAAAGACTTGGGGTTGGCCCTGCTGAAGCGGTTTTCGTGGGTGACGACTGGCGCATTGACATTTGCGGGGCAAGTGATGCCGGTATTCGTCCCATCTGGATAAAACACTATTCAGTACGCCGCTCATGGCCGGAGGTGGAAACAACAGCACCTGTCATAACCAGTCTGAACCAACTGCGCGGCCTGATTCGTACTGATTTGAAAACCTTTTAGGCAGTCTTTTACACCCGGGGAGCAGAAAACCCGTCAGTCTGGTTCGTTGACGGATCACGGCTTGAATTAAAATCGAAAAGTGGCGTGGCAACAAATGAATCATACTGAAAGTAGTGATATCGCATCAATATGCCGAGAGGTTCATGAGGGCAAAGAACATGTGCTTGCTTACTTGAGGGCCGTCAAGCTGGAATTGGCAATGACTGCCATGAATGAATGTCAGGTGTCGCTTCAGGAATCAGACTTCGAGCCCATTATTGATTCTTTGAAGGAAAAAACCCGTTATGATCACTCTAAAGGCGAAATAAGGTCGGCAAATCGATTAAGCCGCCGGATTCGGGCACTGAAGATTTTTCGAGTCCATGGGCTTGACCTGGAGAAATTGATTCCTCTAGTCGAACTGCCTGAAGGGTACAGGGGGAAGATTCTTCTGGTTTCATTTTCAGGTGGTGTGATCGAGGGAATGGTTTGCCTTCGCTCAGGAGACGACTGGCATCGCGAGATATTAAAAAACACCGAAGAGGAAATTCGGGACCTGGGGTTTGTCAATTCTCACGTCACTCCGGCGGGCGGGGCCTTTGTTCAGTTTAAGGCTAACGGCAATATAATTGTTTCGGGAACAAGTGATGATTTTGGAGTCTGTGATAAGGAAATCGCCGCAGAACTGATCAGTAAAGCATTTCCGGGAAGAACAATTTTGACCCGCAAATAGATCCTAATGAAAGCTATCACGTTATATCAACCCTGGGCCTCTTTGGTGTCCATAGGAGCAAAGACAATTGAAACGAAATCATGGTCCACAAGGTACCGGGGGCCTTTGGCAATCCATGCGGCCAAAAAAGCGGTGCCGGTAGATGACCCATATTACCGCAGTGTTCTTGCATCTGCCGGTTTGGCTTATGATGAACTGCCTCAAGGTGTTATCGTAGCAACATGCAGCTTGGTGGATTGCCGGGTAATTACGAGTGAGAATTGTCCGTGCTATCCAGAGTATGCTTTTGGCGACTTTAAGCCGGGCTGGTATGCCTGGAAGCTGACGGATATTAAGTGTATTCACGATCCTTTACCGTCACGCGGCCATCGCGGTTTGTGGGATTTGAAAATATAGTTGTGATCTAGCCCGCCTCATTGAACAAAGCGTGAACTCTCAGAAAAAATATAACCCATTACTATCTCATTACCATGATATACAGTAATGGGTTGTTGTGCTTTGCCACTAAAGCTCTCTTTACTCAATTCAATTAGCATATATTTTCATCTACGCTTTCAAGAAAACAATTAAATCATTTTTCCTTTGGGGATGATCATTTTTTTTGACCTTGTAATTTTTCAAAAAGTTCGGCAGAATAATAACAAATCTCACAGTACAGTTTTTGGATGCCATGTTCATTTTGTTCAGGAACAGGATACCAACTGATAAGACGTATCGAATTTTTAGGAGGAAGTGAATCCCAAACGTGTAAATTTAAAAGACAGAAAAAAACCTTTAAAGTGACCCTGAATGTCGAGAAAGGAGTTACCAATGACTAAAGAGAAGAAGACAGCAGAGGAGAGAGAGCCATTTCACTGGCAGACAGCTATCTCATACAAGGTTCTGGATCGAATCGTCGTTAGGGGGTATGACGTGAACGAGCTTGCGGGTAACATCAGTTTTGCCGAGATGCTTTCTCTGGTTTGGAAGGGGGAAATCCCTCCCACAAACGTGGCCAAAATGATCGATGCATTATTAGTGATCTTTGCAGAACACGCCATGTCCCCCTCATCGGCTTCTGCTCGTTTCGTGATGTCCGGGGCAGGTTATATCATGCCTGCAATGGCAGGGGGACTCCTTAGCATCGGCTTCACTCATGTGGATGCCCATGAGGCGGCTGAGGTCTGGATTAAGATTGTAAAACTTACAAAAGATAAAGGGTGGAGTAATGAGGAAGGTGCGGATTTTATCTGCAGGAACATCAGAACTAAGGAGGAGAAGGACCTGGAATTCGTGAAGTTATTTGGGGAGCGAAGAGTCCTTCCGGGATGGCACCATCCTCAACATATGAAAGATCTTAGAGCCCCAAGGGTGATCGAGTTGGCTGAACAATTCGGTATCGCCGGGGAGCATGTCAGAATGGTAGAGGCCATCGAGGCGGCCACCAAGAAATATTGGGGGCGAACTATTTACATGAATATTGCCGGTGCGATAGCAGCCAGTTTGGTTGACATGGGGTTTGAGCCGGTGGAGTGCCTGGCTTTTTGTGCGATTTCGAGATCTGTGAGCATCGTCGCTCATGCTTACGAAGAACAAACACGAGAGAAGGGATGGAGGGCCTCTTCAACGGCAAAGATCGTACAACCCCTGGATCTTTCATTACAGAAGCCCGAATACTATGACGGTCCGCCGGACCGTAAGCTCCCTGAAGAACGCATTGTTACACCCCTTACCCGGGCACCTTACGGTTACAGCAAGGGTATGGAGTGGGAATAGGTAGACAATAGGTAATGACTGCAAAAGAAACGCTTTGGCCAAAAGCAAAAGTCAACAAATCGGAAGAAATTTACAGGGGTAAGCTTTTTTCCTTTGTAACTGAAGATGTAACGCTTCCAAACGGAATAAGGTCGAAGATGGCCATGGTACGCCATCCGGGTTCAACAGCGATTGTCCCGTTGCGGGATAATAAAACCGTTGTCATGACATTGCAATACAGACATGCTGTCGAAGATTACATACTGGAAATTCCTGCAGGGACCATGGAACCAGGTGAATCTCCGGGAACGTGCGCAAGGCGGGAACTGGAAGAAGAGACAGGGCTGAAGGCAAATGAATTCATCGAACTTGCTCAAATCCACATCCTTCCGGCCTATTCTAACGAAAAAATCTACGTGTATCTGGCCAGGGACTTGACTGCATCCGAACAGAATCTTGACCAGGATGAGATACTTGACGTAGTCGAATACCCCCTGGACGAAGTGATGCAAATGATTGATAAAGGCCGCATCACAGATGCCCTAACGATCCTGTCAATCCAACGAACCTGGATGCATCTTCAGATGAAAAAACCAGGTTAGAGGTGCTGCTGCGTGGCTAAAAAGCAGAGGCACCTCTGATCCTGCCCTTAACATTCGGTATATATCCCAGCATCTCCAAACCCTCATCCCTACCACTCGAAAAGTTTAACCCGGATGAAATATTCGGGTTAGACCTTTCCCCGCAAAGATAACATATGGTTATTAAAAATATGATAAAGATTAATTTGATTTATATTTAAAAAGTTCCTACTGATGTTTGATAATAGTTAATCGACATAAAAAAGGAGGTAGGAATGGAAAAGATGAATCCGTTTCAAATGGCCAGGCAGCAGGGCAACATTGCTAGCCAATATTTGGCTTGTGACGAAGGACTCCTGGAAAAACTCAGCCAGACAAAACGGGAACTGATCGTTCATTTCCCCGTAAAATGGATGACGGGAGTCTAAAAATGTTTACGGGTTATCGTGTGGTTCATAGCGATATTCGCGGACCGGCCAAGGGAGGAATTCGGTATCATCCTGACGTGGATTTAGACGAAATTAAGGCGCTTGCCATGCGGATGAGCTGGAAAGCAGCGGTGGTCAATATTCCCTTCGGAGAGGCCAAAGGGGGGCTTTTTAATCCAAACGGACTCGACATTGAAAAAGCCTCGGCCTGCAAAGACCGCTATAAGTGCTTTTTAAGCCACGAAGCGGAAGGAGATGAGATTAGCAATGAAGAACTGCTGGCACTGGATTGTGATATTCTAGTCCCGGCTGCCCTGGAGAATCAGATCACGGCTGAGAACGCACCCGGGTTAAAGTGCCGTATGGTTGTAGAAGGAGCCAACGGCCCCACAACCCCGGAAGCGGACGACATCCTTTTTGAGTGAGGAATTTTCGTGGTGCCGGACATCCTGGCCAACGCCGGCGGCGTAACGGTTTCCTACTTTGAATGGGTACAAAATCTCCAGGAACTCCTGTGGCCTGAGGAAGAAGTTTCCGAGAGTCTGCACAAGATTATGACACAGGCTTTTGATGAAGTATTGAGAATTTCCCGGGAAAAGAAAGGGCATATGCGCACTGCTGCCCATATCTTGGGGGTTGGCCGCGTTGCCAAGGCTACCGAACTGAGGGGAATTTATCCTTAAGCAGTTTTGCGGGCATGCGACTGAAGATTGAGGATTATTATTTTTTTTAAGACTGCAATTACTTTCAAGGAAGGCTTTTGGCATATTCCGAGACCCAATGATCTGCCGTTTCGATGAGTTTCTTCAGCATCCCTGAAATATATTTATCTTTGTGGTGGACCATGTAATATTTATGCTTCATAGATTGATCGGACAATGGGACGGCAACTAATCTTCCCGTTTGAATTTCACTGTTTGCGATCCGTCGGGATATCAAGGCAATACCTATTCCCCCTTCCACTGCCGTTTTAATAGACCTGTTGCTTGAAAGTTCCAACCGGGCGGTGGCGGTCACGTTGTTCTTTTGCTTATATGCGGTAAAGGCCTCTTCGGTGGCTGAGCCCTTTTCATGCATAATCAGGGGCTGGCCTTGCAGATACTGGGGCTCAATTAACTTCTTTTGCGCCAGAGGGTGGTCCGGCGGAACAATGATCACCAGAAGGTCCTCTATGACCTCTCTGACCACCAATTTTTCGTTTTCAACGGGATAGGAGATAAATCCCAGATCGTTTTTGAGCATAGCGGTGTTTTCCGCGACCTGGTTGGTGGGCAGGATGTTTGCAGAGATACGAATATTAGGGTTTGATTTGCTGAAGGAAACGATGATATCCGGAAGATAGTACGCACCAAAGCTTTCACTTGCATGGATCCGGATATGTCCTCTTTTTTGTTGCTGGAAATCACGGATACTTTCTTCAGCCTGATTTTCCATTTCAAAGATTTTTTCAGCGATTTCATAAAGAACCTCCCCCGCATCGGTCAAGGCCATTTTTTTGCCAAAGCGGTTGAAAAATTTAATTTCATAATGTTCTTGGAGTCGCTGGATTCCCTTTGTCATGGCCGGCTGGGTAATATTGAGTTTTTCAGCCGCAGCGCTGAGGTTACCGTGCTTGGCAGCCAGATAAAAGATTTTAAGCTGATTAAGATTCACAAATCATAACCTGTTGTTATGGAAAAACTGATATTTTTTAATTTGATTTATATTTTTCATAAAATTAATGTTAATACAAGTTTTTTTCTGAGGAGAAATTATTTTCGCATTGCAAAGGGCTTTCAACTGGAAAGCCATAATAAAGAGGTTGAAAATGTACCAGAGGGGAGATGTTACCTGAAAGGTCAGGATCTTAGTGCCATATTGTCAAGGAGGAACAGGTATGCTGAATTTTCTGGATGTTTACGAGAGAGCGTTGAAAGGGCCTATCATGAGCGAAGAGGAATTCGACATCAAGGTATTTATTCCCCGGCTCAACGAGGTGGTTAAGCGTTACGGAATTCACTATAACAAAGAGAACCCGGTTCCCTCAGATGACATGGCGGCCGATAATTTGTTCGAGGCTGCCGTTGATTTCATGAGTCAAGTAGGGGTTTACTGCCAGGATACTTACCGGATAATCCAGTTCAGCCGGGAGGAAATACTAGAGGTGTTGAGGGAGGCTCCCGGCCGCTGTTTTGCCGGCGAGGGCAAAGAGGCCTGCGTGTTTGGGATGCGGCGGCCTGATGAGAAGAAACGCCCCTGGTTTCATGTGGGATCGGGAATCGTGGCCACATCCGAAGAAATGGCAACGAATCTGATAGAGGCATACGGATCGATCTCCGAGGCCAACTCCATCAGCATTTCAGCTTTGGAAAGCATCCGCGGAATTCCGGCCATGGCAGGTTCTCCGGCGGAATTTTATGCAGCCATCCGGGGGATCAAAATCGGCCGGGAAGCGCTCAGGCGGGCCGGGCGACCGGGCCTTCCGATCATGAATCTTATTTCAACGGCAGCAGCAGCTATAACAACCATTGCGGCAAGCGCCCCCCAGTTTGGACTCCGTACTACAGATGGCTGGTTGTGCGGGGCACTTTCCGAGATGAAGATAGATTTTGGAGCCCTGAACAAGGTCGCTTACCTGCATAGTTGGGGAGCAAATGTGGGAGCGGAGACAGCACCCGTGTTGGGAGGTTACTGCGGCGGCCCGGCCGGAACGGCGGTGGTGAGCACGGCCTATATCCTCATGGGTCTTTTAGTGCAAAAGGGCAATTACCAACTCAGTTTCCCGGTCCATTTCAAAAACGGTTGTTCTATAAATAGAGATGTCCTTTGGGTAGTATCGACAAGCTGCCAGGCTGCCAGCCGGAACATTCCCATGCCGGTGATTTGGCTGGGATATATGGCAAGCGGTCCCAACACAAAAACCTATTTCTATGAAGCTGCTGCGCACCTGCTTTGTGCGGTTACATCCGGAGCCCCGGCGGTTCAGACACCCCATCCCTTTAAGGCCGTAAAGATTGACGGCATCACTCCAATGGAAGCGAAATTCGGTGTGGAGATGGGCAAGGCTGCCTGTCAGCTCAATCGGGAAGAAGCCAACGCACTGGTCATCAAACTTCTTGAAAAATACGAATCCCAGATTGAAACCGCCCCGGACGGGAACCGTTACCAGGAATGCTACGACGTCGTTACGGGAAAACCCGGCGAATCCTATGTACGGCTGTACCATGAGATAAAAGAAGAGCTGGCTGAAATGGGAATTCCTTTTGAATAATATCAAAAAAGACTGTTGAGGGGTGAAAACGTATGAGTAAGAAACAATTCATGAAAAATATAGTCATATCCATTATCGATGGAGATCAGGATAAGATCCAGGAGAGTGCCAGAGACGCACTTAAGGCCAATATTGATCCTTTAGAGGTAGTGGAACTGGGGCTTTCCAAAGGAATGGCAATTGTTGGCGAAAGTTTTGAGCAGGGCGAATCCTTTTTGCCTGAACTTTTGATGGCAGCCGCAACCTTCAACGCGGCCATGGAAATCCTGATGCCTGAAATTGAAGCCCAGAACAAAGAGATCCCCAAGGCCGGTACGGTGCTCATCGGGACTGTTAAGGGTGATGTTCATAACCTTGGCAAAAACATCGTATCCATGGTTTTGAAGACCAACGGCTTTTCCGTGGTCGACATCGGCGTTGATGTTCCTTCTCTGAATTTTATCGAAGAGGCCAGAAAGGTTAAGGCCGACGTTATCGCCTTGTCGTCGTTGATGACTACAACCATGCCGTCCCAGAAGGAGATCATTGAAATACTTGAGGAGAAAAACTTGCGCAATGAGTATTTTGTGATTGTAGGCGGTGGGCCGGTCAGCCAGCAGTGGGCTGATGAAATCGGAGCCGATGGATTCGGGAAGACCGCTGTTGACGCGGTTGATCTTATCAAGAGGCTGCTGAGTCAACGAGACTGACGTGGGTTTACCAGATACAATGCCAAAAAGAAAAAAACCCCATTTGGCTTCTAACAACAAAGATAAACCTATGAGGAATTAAGAATGCTTATCGTAGGAGAGCTCATCAATGCCAGCCGTAAAGTCATTTCCGATGCAATTGAAGCTCAAGATGCTGAAGCCATTCAGAAAGTGGCTAAAGGTCAAAGGGAGGCCGGAGCAGACTTCATCGACGCAAACGCGGGAATTTTTGTCGGAAAGGAGGCCGAGGACTTAAAGTGGCTCGTCGTCACGATCCAGGAGGTCGTTGACGCGCCGTGTTGCATTGACAGCCCCGATCCCAAGGCCATTGAAGCTGTATTGACGGTCCACCGAGGTACACCTATGATCAACTCTATCTCCCTTGAGAAGGAGCGCTACAATGCTCTTTTGCTCCTGGTTGCAGGCACTGACTTCAAGATAGTCTCCCTGTGCATGAGTGATAAAGGTATGCCTCAGACGACAGACTGAATATTGCCGAAGACGCTTTTGATACCCTCATTAATATATTCACCCAGGTCCCGAGGTGCCGTACTGTCGATCTGTTTTTCCAGGTGCATGACCTGATGTCGGTCTTCTTTGAAAAGCCAGGCGATATCCAGAATTCCTTTCATTGAGCGAAGAATTATTTCAACTTCATTGACCGGCTCGTTCATTTTATAACTTCCAATGTAAAATTGTCTATTTTTCTTCACATTTTTTCTTTTTAAATACATATCACCTGCTTTTACAAAACTATTATTAATAGTGTGGATTAGAATTGACGTAACCTCCCTTTTCCTTATATAGATCTCTCATAAAAACCGGTAACTAGCCCGGAATTACCCATACAACAGATAGCGTCGTTGGAAGTCCACATTCCAAGGGACAAAGATATTGTACCCTAAATGAGCGTAAACAGCTGGCATCTGCATCCATGAAAAGGCTCACACGGATGCCTTCTTTTTTTAAGCGCTCGATAGCGAAACTCAGAATTTTCTCGTCCTTTTGGATGTTCCAGCCGTGGTGCGAGGTAATCTCTCCCGGTTCGACTGGAACGAGTGTGAACTGAGCAGGACGGATTTCCATGGCCAAATCAAGCAGATCGGGCATAGGATCCCCCTCGATGTTATACTCGAAGATAACATGGCGGCGATATCGTGAACTCACCGGTACGGATGTGGCGCTGATCCTCTCGGGGATGAACGGTAATTCCCTGGCATCCGGCCTCAATGCAGGTGCGAGCGGCCCGGACAACGCTCGGCTCGTCCCCCCCCTCGGGCGTTACGCAAAGTGGCGACCCTGTTGACGTTGACACTAAGGTTAATAATGTTCGTGCTCCTTCGGTTTTTGTAAGAGTTGGCTGATAGTTCGCAGACAATATATTAGAATAAAGCTCATTCTTCAATAAGATAGAAAACGCTTCGCATTATTGTTTCAAGCCTTTGATCCAGCCTTTAAACAGCAAGCGCCTCATGCCCCCTTCTCGACTGTGGTGATACAGTTATCGATGATGTTAAGAGCGGTATCCATCTCATCATGTGTAATGGTCAGGGCCGGTGTTAGTGTAATGATGTTCCCCATGGTCAGTTTAAAACTCAGGCCTTTTGAAAGAGCGGCATACATAACAGCCTCGGCTTCGTCACTGGCCCGCTCGCGGGTTATCCTGTCTTTCACCAGTTCTATCCCCATAAGAAGACCGAGTCCGCGTACGTCCCCGATCAACGGATGCCGCTTCATCATTTCCTTCATGTGCATCAGCGCGTATTGTCCCAGTTTACGAGCATGGGCCGCCAGCTCGTGCCTTTCGATATATTCAATGGTGGCCAGGGCCGCTGCACAGGCCACCGGGTTTTTTTCGTGGGTATAATGTCCTAATGCCCGGTTGCCGGCCACGTCCAGGTCTTCACGGGCAATTAACGCGGCCAGGGGGATAATACCTCCGCCCAAGCCTTTGCCGATAACGACCATATCCGGCACCACGCCAAAGTTTTCAAACGTAAACATTTTGCCGGTACGACCCAATGCATGGGGGATTTCATCGAAGATGAGCAAAGCGCCATGTCGATCGCAGGCGCGGCGGATTGCTTGCCAGTATTCGGGCTTGGGAATAAAAGGCGTGCTGCGAACCGGTTCGGATATCACCGCGGCAATGTCTCCTTCCTTTTCGAGGATGTACTCAACGTATTTTGCGCACGTCAGATCGCAGCCGCCGCGGCTTTGGCAACCAAAAACGCAGCGATACTCGTCAGGCGGCGGCGCATGCTCGGTGCCGGGAAGCAGGGGGCCAATGTTCTGACGAAAAACAGCCTCGCCGCCGATGGAGATGGCGTCCAGGGAAGCCCCGTGGAACGAATCCCACATGGATATCGTTTTGTGTCTGCCGGTAACAATCCGTGCGAGCTTCAGGGCTATGCCTACAGCCCCCGTTCCTCCCGGACACAATAACACCTTGTTCAAATCGCCGGGAGCGATATTGACCAGCTTCCCGGCCAGATCCACGGCAATGCGGTTGGTATACCGCCGGGTACAAAAGGAAAGTTCATCGAGCTGTTTTTTGACGGCTTCAATGACGTCCGGGTTGGCAAAGCCGACTTGATGGACATTGTTTCCGTGAAAGTCCATGTATCGCCGGCCCTGTATGTCTTCTATATAGATGCCCTCGCACTTTCGTATGGCGTTCAGGCATGGTGTTGAAAGTGATTGTTTAAGAAAGTAGCGGGTGTCTTCCGCCAAAAGAGATCGAGTCTCGTCGACGAGGTTCTCTGCCTGCCATCTGTCCCGCCTGTGGGAAATGTTAATATCGCCTTCGGATTTGTGCAACTTATCCATAATCCAACCCCATTACTCTAATATTATGAAGATTTTGTCGTGTATCCTTAAATTTATATTTTTATACCCTATATAATATAAGTCAAAGAAATAATTATCATGTCATTAATAACGAAAAGTTATCTCCAGGTCAACATCGGAAAAATTCGTATCACCTGCGGTTATAAAATCTATTAAATAATTTAGCTTGATTTAGGTATTCCTCCTAAATTATCCTTAATGCGACGGAAATATAAGAAAATCATGCCATTCTTTCGATTATGGATATAGATATAAAGGAGGCTTAAATGCGGATGCAACAAATGAAAAAAGAAAAACGTATTGAAAGAGAGCAAGGAGATGTAAACACAACGCCGAACAGGAAAAAATATTGGGACAGGAATTTATTGGGCCAGACCCGAGACATTTTTAACGAAGATAACAAGTATTTTTTGCATCAGAGCCTGTCGACTCCGGTATTAAATGTGTTGTCCAGGGCCCACGGCATATATATCGAAGATATTAACGGGAATAAATATATCGATATGCACGGCAACGGCGTTCATAATGCAGGATTTAATAATCCCGAAGTTATTCAAGCGGTAAAAAGGCAGTTGGATGCCAAGATGACATTTTGCCCCAGAAGGTATACAAATATACCCACTGTCAGTTTGGCTAAAAAACTGGCAGAGATAACTCCGGGAGATTTATGTAAATCGCTTTTCTGCCCTGGAGGTTCTGAGGCCGTTGAAATGGCCTTAGCGCTTGCAAAGCAGGTAACAGGAAATTTCAAAACCATCTCATTTTGGGATTCATTCCATGGTGCCGGGTTCGCGGCCGCCAGCATTGGTGGGGAAGAGCACTTCAAAGGCGGCATGGGGCCCATGATGCCGGGTGCATTGCATGTTGAATTTCCCAATTATTATCGAAATCCCTGGGGCTTTAAAAGACAAGAAGATGTGGATGCCGAGTGCCTCAGGCAGATTGAGCTGATACTGGAGAGGGAGCCGGGCGTGGCCGCTATAGTCGGGGAGCCCATCTCAGCGGCTCCGGTGGTCCCCAGTGCAAGATATTGGGAGGGTGTAAAAACCTTATGCGAGCAGTATGGCACACTGCTGATCTTTGATGAGATCATTGAAGGATTCGGCCGAACCGGAAAGATGTTTGCCAGTGAACATTTCCTGACACCAGATATTCTCGTTCTCGGGAAATCCATGGGTGGCGGGCTTGTTCCTTTTGCAGGGATAGTTACTCGGCAATGCTATGATGTGTGCCAGGATCGATCAATCGGACATTACACCCATGAGAAAAACGCACTTTGTTCGGCTGCCGCCCTTGCTGAAATTGAGTATATCGAAAAAAACGGACTAGATGCCCATGCCGCCGAACTCGGAGAATATACCCTCAAAAGATTGAATAATATGAAGGCAACGCACCCCCTTATCGGCAGCGTGTCAGGCGTAGGCCTGCACATAGGAATAGACTTGGTTAAGGACAGAAAAACGAAAGAACGGGCTATTGATGAAGCGGAAATTATAATGTATAAGTGCATGGAGAAAGGGCTTGCGTTCAAGACCATTGAAGGAAATATCATCACCTTAAGACCGGCCTTGGTTATCAGCCGGGAGGAGATGGACCGCGCGCTTGATATCTTGGATGAAACAATCGGTGAAGTTGAACAGGGCATGCTTTATTAGGAGCCGGCTTTGAAATAAGTTTGTTAGCTAAGTTATAAAGAATAAACGTTTTCGCCTGAAAAATAACCGGAGAAACACCATGACAAAAAAGATCATTATCTGTCTGGATGGTTGCGGCCCCGAATATCTGGACCAAAGTGAAACACCGAACATGGATAGTCTCGCACGGGAGGGATTTGGCACAACCGGCCAGGCGATCATTCCCAGTGTTACCAATGTCAACAACTCAACGATTGTCACGGCAAGTTTTCCGGAAACCCACGGCATTACCTCCAACTATTTTCTCGATCCGTCAACGGGAAAAGAAGTTTACATGGAATCCTCGGAATTTCTGCTGGCTGAGACCATATTTCGCCGGGTTGGCGAAACCGGCGGAAAATCGGCCCTTCTCACCGCTAAAGAAAAACTTAAAACCTTAATCCAAGACGGCGCAACCCTTGCCGAGACGGCGGAAAGGCCTTCGGCCTGGCTTGTGGATCGAATCGGCGCGCCACCGGATATCTATTCCATAGAGGTTAATCATTGGCTGTTCCGTGCCGCCAGGACAGTACTTGCAGAAAAATCTCCCGACCTGCTTTATTTAACGACAACCGATTATGCCAATCATATGCTATCCCCTGATTCTGACCAATCCCAATGGAACATGAACCGGCTTGATCGTCTGCTCGGGGATCTCTTGAATGTTGCATCGGATATTGAAATCGTGGTAACGGCCGACCATGGCATGAATCCAAAGACCCTGGCACTCGATTTAACCCGGATATTAAAAGATGCCGGGATTTCGGCAAACGCCATCCCGATCATCAAAGATCGTTATGTCGTCCATCACCAGAATCTTGGCGGCGCTGCATATATTTATCTGGATGACCTGTCTGCCATTGATGAAGCTTCGGCCCTCCTTCGTTGGGAGCAGGGCATTGAAGCTGTTTTCTCGAACACGGAAGCTGCAAAGAGATACCGGCTCCATCCCCATCGTATTGGGCATCTTTTTGTGTTGGCCGACAGGGATACGGTTTTCGGGGCTTTGCCCAACTCAAGGGAAACGGTCAAAGTCCGGTCCCACGGTTCGCTGCATGAAAGAGCGATCCCGATTGTCGGCTATGGCCCGGGACCGACATCTATCTTACCCATATCGAATCATGAGGTAGCGGCCTGGATATTCAAATAGCCGAAGAGGATCAGATATATGACCGGAATCGCTTTGGGAATTGTGCTTGCGTCCGCTTTTCTTCATGCCAGCTGGAATTATCTTCTTAAAAAAAGTCAGAGAAAGATCGCTTTTATCTGGTTGGCTCTGCTGGTTGCTCCGGTAATTTTTTCGCCCATGTTTCTTTTCTTCTGGCCTCAAGCGAGCATCTCCGAAACCGGTTGGATATGCATCGGTGCCACAGGTATCTTGCACGCGCTCTATTTCTGGTTCATGGGGGGAGCCTACGAACGGGGTGATCTTTCTCTTGTTTATCCCCTTTCCCGTGGGTCGGGGCCCCTTCTTGTACCCTTTCTGGCCGTTGGCTTATTGCATGAACAACTCTCTCTCCTTGGAATATCCGGCATTACCCTGGTCATATTCGGTATCTATATCATTCATCTTCGTTCCTTTTCCGGTCAATCCTTTCTCGATCCCTTTCGTGCCATGCGCAGCGGAGCCTCAATCTGGGCACTGTGTACCGGAGGTACTATCGCAGCCTATTCTTTAGTTGACAAGGTCGGGGTCGGCATTGTCATTCCTCCGGTATACATCTACCTGATGCTATTCATTACCTGGCTTCTCCTGACTCCGTACGTATTGGCCAAAGAACGAATTTGGTTGAAACAAGAGTGGCACCTCAACAAAGGTGCCATTGTAATGGTGGGATTTTTGTCCCCTTTCACTTACATGCTGATTCTTTTTGCTTTCAAAATAAGCAAGGTGAGTTATGTTGTCGCCGTCAGGGAAGTGAGTATCGTGTTATCCACCCTTTACGGAATCTACCTGCTGCAGGAAAAACACGGTAAACAAAAACTTGTCGGAGCGGCTTTGATTTCCTTGGGCGTTGTTTTTATCGGATTGGCGCGATAACCCACGAGAGCGGAGCAAAACAGTAAGTAGGTATATTTATATTGATTTTCTCACATCAGTTCCAACTGGCTGAAAAGATTTTGTAAATTCCAAGTTAGTCGGGTTACTGGTTCGAATGGCGAATATAGTGCCCCGCCTTGAATTTGAATTTATACTTATCTCCACGATAGTAGGCGAAAAGGGCCTCCACCGGAGAGTTGTGGGGATCGTACACCACAGTTTCCATCTTCATGCAGGGACAGGGCTCGGGCAGGCCGAATATTCTGGTCTCTTCTTCTCCTGGGAACTCCGCCGTCAAACACTGAGTAGCATGATCCAATGCGATACCGAACTTTTCCGTGATAATCTGATAAAGAGTTGTATTAAAATCCATATCTAGAATGTCTTTGAATTTGAAATAAGGAAGATAGCTTTTCTCGATGAGTACCGGTTTATCGTTGGCATGCAACACTCGCAGGGAATAAATGGCCCGCTTGTCATTTTTCAGTTTCAACATCTTGCTTACTTCGCCGTCCGCCTGGATTACTTTCACCTCAACGGCCTGATAGGTAGGCTGTATCCCGACGCTTTGCATGTCATTACCAAAACTGGTGATGTTTTTCAGGGTATAGATTAAATCCTTGGGTTTCTCGGAGGTCAGAAAAGTTCCTTTACCCGGCCGGCGGATGACCATCGCATCAAACACCAGAGAATCCATAGCCTTGCGTACTGTCATGCGGTTAACCGCAAACATATGGGACAGTTCGATCTCGGTGGGGAGTTTGTCGCCACGTTTGATTTCCCCCTTGGCGATCATAGCACGCAACCACTGATAGATCTGTACATGTTTTGGAATTTTCCTGCGATAATTTGAACCCATATATTCCCCCCGTTCACGTTACTTGCTTTCTATGTAATATTCATGATGGCGGATGAACCCTGATGTATCAATCCTAAAAAATCATCTCACATTCATATACTTAATTATATATACAAAGTCAATGGTTGTTTGATTCATGTAATAGTTTCTTTTCTTTTACATATTTTATCTTTCTATATTTATATTAACAATTTGATATTTAAGATATTATAGCAATTTCATAGCATGAATACGTGATGCTTAAAATAATTCTTGACTTGGTTATACGAAGAAGTATAAAGACATTTGTATATACAATTAAATATTTCTCTGTAAAACGAAAGGGGAATTGAATGAAAATTTTATGTTTAGGGGCCGCTGGTAAAATCAGCCGAGAATCGGCCTATGATCTTGTGGAATATTCAGATTTCGAGAAAATTACTATCGCCGACTATAATGAAGATGCGGGCCAGGAGGTGGTAAAGTGGCTTGATGACCCCCGCGTGGATTTTCTCAAGATCGATGTTAACGATCATCAGGCGGCGGTGGCCAGTTTTAAGGACTATAATTTGGTCATGGACGGTACCACCATCTCCCTCAATGACCGTTCCACTGCCTGTATTGCTGCCGCCGGTGTACATGGTATCAACATCAACGGTTGTGGGGCGGAATGGGAATTTGATCGCCAATTTTCAGACAAAGGCAAAGTCTGTGTCCCCGGCATGGGGATGACCCCTGGAATTACGAACCTGATGGCCAAGCATGTCGCCGATCAGTTGGAGACGGTGGATACCATTCGTATCAGTCACGGTGCCTTCCGGCCGGTGGCTTTTTCACCGGCAATCGCCGAGACCACACGGATTGAGTACGATCCCGATCTGCCCTCTCGCGTGGTATACGAAAACGGAAAATTTGTTCAGGTGCCGCCCTTTGCTCGTCCCAGAGAAATCGAACTGCCGCTTCCATACGGAACCCATACCCAGTACATCATTCCTCATGCTGAAACCATGACCCTTCCAAAGTCGCTGGCAGATAAACAGATTCAACTGATCGAAGTGCGCGGTACCTGGCCGCCCAAAAACATGGTGCTGATTCGCACCCTATATGACTGGGGTTTTATGCGTAACGACAAAATCGAAGTGGACGGCACCCAGGTGAGGATCATGGATGCCATCGCTGGCCATCTTCTGCAATCCAAAGAGGGGCAGACTACCGATCTTTACGGTTACGCGCTGCACGTGGAGGTTACCGGCAGTTGTGAGGGGAAAAAGTACCGGCATATCCTCACCCACACCCATCCCGCCTCGGACGGCTCAGTAAAAGGATGGAAAAAGCTGCGTGCTTATACACGCTGTGTGGGCATCCCCATGAGTATCGGTGCCCAGATGATCGCCCATGGCCAGTTTCGCGGGTCTGGTGTCGTGGCTCCTGAACTGGCTTTTGAACCCTCAGCGGTATTCACAGAACTTGCCGAACGCGGCATCATAATACATAAAAAAATCGAGGATATAGCTGCTTATGGAGCATGAACTTTCCCGTGACGATTGCGTTGGGCTCATGCCGAAATGGAAGGAGTTGGACCAGCAAATTGAATCTCTCTCCGATTTGTTATAATTAATTTGACAGATAATTGTTTTGGCCTTCCATGAAGGATATTAGCATTATATCGAGAAAGGATAAAGGCAATGAGTAATAATATAGGGGATATTAAAGAGGCAGTTGTCAGTGGAAAGCATAAAGAGATAGAGAGTTTGGTCAAGGCATCGATCAATGAAGGCACAAACCTGAATGCAATAATAAACAATGCCATGATTGCCGCGATGGATATTGTTGGCCAGAAATTTGTAGACAATGAGATATACATACCAGAGATGCTTGCTTCAGGCATTACCATGAAAAAGGGTCTATCTCTCATTAAGCCTCTCTTGAAACCTGAAGAGACTGAAGCAAACGGCACGATCATTATGTGTACGGTCAAAGGTGACTTGCACGATATCGGCAAGAACCTTGTTATTATTATGTTGGAAGGGGCAGGGTACGCTGTAATCGATTTGGGTGTAGACCTCACTGTTGAAAAATTGATCCAAAAAATAAAAGAGATTAAGCCTGACATCCTTGGATTATCCGCATTGTTAACAACAACGATGCCTGAGATTGAAAATGTGATCGAGGCTTTAAAGGATAATGGATTGCGAAAAAGTGTTAAAGTTATGGTTGGGGGTGCGCCTATTGACGCAAGATTTGCAGAAGAAATTGGTGCTGACGGCTATGGGAAGGATGCCGCAGAAGCTGTCAAACAGGCAAGAATGCTCATTGCAAGAAAATAGAGTGCTTCATTTTAAAAGCAGAAAGCCAATTGGCTGCTATTACTGCTGGGGCCTATCTATGGCTTTAAATATATCGTGTGGCAACATGACTTTATTCTCCAAATTGAATCACTTTGAAAATGTTCTCTTTAATGCGCTCTAATTTATTCAGACAGCTTCCCGACATAAACTAAATCATCCGGCGGCTTATTAAAATATGAACGAAACGACTCAATCGGAACATATTTTTAAGAACAAGTAAAATTCGGGTATTATCAGCATAATTTATAACAAACCCGATCGATCAATATTATAACAATTTATCATTAAAAATATAATATTAATTATTTTGACTTATTTATTAAATTATATCACCTTTGTCCAAAAAAGATTCGAGCACCATTTCGAGGAGGAACGAACATTGAGGTGGTAAGGTGCTTATCCTTTAATCGATAAATGTATGCGCGGCACACGCAGAATTACTAGTTTTCAGACGATTACCATCGCTGACACTGACAAGCGAGCTTGGCAAGAAGTTGTAGGAAAACATTCAGATAGGCCTTTTTACGAAACTAAATCCAAAGGAGTCTATAATGAATTCACGAGATCTGATCTTTGTATCCCTTGAGCGGAGAGAACCTGATCGGGTTCCGATGTTGGAGTGGAGTATCGATCCAAAAGTAAGAAATGCCATCTATCCAGGCTGTTCTTATTTTGACTTCTTAGAGAAAATAGGGATGGATGGTGTCGCCTTGGGATATGAGCATACATTGTCGGGTCATGATGGGGATGTTCAACCGGGGTATAAATTCAAGGATAAATGGGGAATTACCAGGGTTTATACCGGTGAAGCCATTGCATACCCCGTTGAAGGGATCATCGAGTCCGAAGAGGATCTAAAGTCATATATTCCTCCAGACCCCGAAGACCCTGATGTTCTTGGTCCTTTTCTCGAACTAGTTCAAAGGTTCAAGGGGGAAAAAGCAATTATTTGGGAGAATCGTGATGCCCTGAGCAATCCGAGGTATCTCAGGGGAACAGAGAATCTTTTTCTCGATTATATAATGAATCCGAAATTTGCTCATGAGATCACAGAAATGGCCCTGAGTTATGAAATAGAGGTTGTTAAAAAGGCCATTAAAGCTGGGGCCGAGATAGTGATGTTTGGAGATGATTACGCCTATAATACCGGCCCGATGATTTCCCCAAAACATTTCAAGGAATTTGTCCTTCCTGGGCTAAAAAAGATAGTTGACGTTGTCCATGAAATGGGTGCATACTGTATAAAACATAGTGACGGTAATCTCATGAAGATCTTGGACATGATCATAGAAACAGGGATAGACGGAATCAATCCAATTGACCCCATCGCAGGGATGGACATTCAAAAGATCAAGAAAATGTATGGAAGCAGTGTTTGCATCATCGGCAACATAGACTGCGGGAATCTCCTGACCAACGGAACTCCCGACCAGGTAACCAAAGCAGTGGAAAGGTGTATATCGACGGCATCTCCAGGCGGTGGCCACATTCTTTCCTCCAGCAACAGCATCCATTCAAGCGTGAAGCCTGAAAATTTTTTGGCTATGATTGATGCGACAAGAAGATTCGGAAAATACCCAGTAAACATGGTGCGGTGATCGAATCCACAAATAACTTTATATTATTAATAGTATGATTTTTTTAGTTTGACTTATATATAGATATATTCTTCAGATCAGTTACTCTTTCGTCAAGCAATAACCAAATTTAAAAGAAAGGGGGTGATATCGACCTAAATAGATCTTCCATCCAATACGGAAGCCTGACCTTGTTTCAGGTCATTAACCGTTAAACAATCTTGATTATAGGAGGTACCTGATGAAAAAGAGACTTTTTATCATTGCAGCTTTAGCGTTGGTTCTGACATTTGGCATTGCTTCCAGTGGGCTTCAGGCAAAGGAATCGATCAGTGCCTACATGGGGTATTCCCGGGAGGTGAATGAGGCCATCGCCAAGAACGTTGAAGAGAACCTGGGAATCGAAATTAAACACATCACCCTCTCCTGGGGAGAGTGTTGGGCCAGGGTTCAGACTGAAAAGCCAAATTTCAATGCCGACATGGTCATTTCCTACGGAGCTGCCCAAGCGATCATCGGAAAGAAACAGGGGATTTATGAGTGCTTTCAAGCCCCCTCATGGGGAGACATCGATCCTGTGTTCAAAGATCCAGATGGTTGCTGGTATGCCCTGGGGACCTTTTCGTTTGTCCTGGTGGGCAATAAAAAGAAACTGGCCGAAAAAGGATGGGGCATGCCAATGAGCTGGAAGGAACTGCTGGATCCCAAATGGAAGGGACAAATCGTTGCCCCTTCACCCAGAACGTCGGGAACCGCTTTTATGCTCAACTATTCTTTTCTGCAGCTTTACGGCGAAAAAGAAGGCTGGAAGTTCCTTGAAGATCTTGACCAGAACATGGCCTTCTATACCAAAAGCGGAAATGCCCCTACCGATCTTGTTGGCAGAGGCGAATATTTGCTGGGAATCACTGCCGATGAGAATGTCCTAAACCGGATTCAACAGGGCTATCCTCTCGAGTGGACAATCCCTGTTGAGGGTATCGGTTACGAGGGCAACTATACGGTTATTCTCAAAGGGACCAAGAAACTTGAACTGTCCAAGAAGATTATGGACTATTTTGGCACTCAGCAATTCAGTGAATTCCTTGCTTCTTTTGGATACTTTCCACCTCGTCCGGGCATTGCCAGCGCCCTTTATGGCGCGGCTAAACCGACTTACATCAAACTCGACCACGGATGGGCCGTCAAGAACCGCAGCAAAATTATCAAAACTTGGAAAATCAAGTTCATGATGAAGGAAACTGCCAAAGCCAAGAGAGTTGGTGACGAAAAAGAGAAAAAAGCGGCCGAAGCGGCCAAAAAGCAAAAACAATAATACCGGTTAAAAGAGCATAGGAGATATGGTAAAGATGGCCGAAGTGGTAATAGGTCCAGTGCCTGCTAGAAGTTTGTGGTATAAAGTCCGCGCATTTCTCAATGCCAAACTGGTGAATATTTTTGCCGGCGGCCTTTTTGCCCTTTTGGCCATCTTCCTTATCTATCCGATTGCAACTGTCCTGATCAAAAGCTTTTGGGGCGATGAAGGATTTACCTTTGATTTTTACGTCGAGTTTTTCAGCTATAATTTTTACTACTGGTCCCTAATTAACACCCTCATTTTGGGAACAGTTACCATGGTGATTTTGGTAATCGTCGGTTTCTGTTTTGCCTACCTGACCACACGTGGTCCCCTGCGGCTTAGAAAACCTTTGAAGATTGTTGCATTGCTTCCTCTGGCAGCTCCGCCTTACATCT
Source organism: Desulfobacterales bacterium (assembly GCA_036447975.1). Lineage (GTDB taxonomy): Bacteria > Desulfobacterota > Desulfobacteria > Desulfobacterales > UBA11574 > JAUVVL01. Next base: position 793 of record JAZFVY010000162.1, on the reverse strand, counting down.
TTGCAATTTCTTCGATCACCCTTTTGGGTAGGAACGGTTTAATCAACAACCTGTTTAATTTGGATTTCAATATTTATGGCTGGACCGGAGTTATTATGGCCCAGTGCCTGGCATTTTTACCTCTGTCTTTCATGATGATTGAAAATGTCCTAAATTCGTTAAACCCCAGCCTGGAAGAAACCGCCAGCGATATGGGAGCCTCTGAGGTGCGGATTGTTCGTTCAATCACGATTCCTCTGGCTGCCCCCGGGCTCTTGAAGGCCGCACTTCTGGTTTTCGTAATGACCATCGCTGAATTCGGAAATCCTGCCATTCTGGGCGGTCGAACACCTTTTCTGGCACCGGACACCTATTTAATGATTACCGGCGAAGGCGATTTCAATATGGCAAGCGTCCTTTCGGTGGTTCTCATCACCCCGTGTATCCTCATATTTTTTCTCCATAAATACGTGTTAAAAGGTAAAGGATATGCCACAATCACCGGTAAAGGAATGGCTACCGAACCCAAACCGATGGCACCTGCCATTAAAATCCCCTTTTTGATCATCAGTCTCTCGGTTGCCATGATGGTACTATTAAGTTTCGGCGTTATTGTGCTGGGATCATTTGTTAAAATTGTGGGAGTGGATAATACTTTTGTGACCGATCATATTCTCAATACCCAATCGAATATCGCCATTATTAACAGCATCAAAGTCTCACTGGGAGCAGGATTGGTAGGAGCCATTGTCGGAACTCTGCTGGCCTACGTCATTATGCGGGGCAAGTTCCGCGGCCGCCAGATCATGGAGAT
>JAZFVY010000161.1:0-5014 GCA_036447975.1 Desulfobacterales bacterium | reverse complement strand
GGGATCTGAAGTCGTAACTTGGCATGTGATATCCAGTCGGGCTAACCAGTTAATATATAGTTTCTGTATAGCTTTAAAGAATTAATAAAATATTGCGAAAAAATCCCTATTTCATGATTTTTATAGCTGTATAACACCACAATCTGAATGTTATCCAGAAAGCTACATAATTATGAAAGTGTCCAATGTTTACATTCAACACTACTTGCCATAATCCGAACTCAGGTCAGGTGAGAATTCAGTGCAGATTGAAATCGATATTCCGCTTTATATGACATAGGGAATCAGACGCAAGATGAGGGCTACTTCAGATCGAGTGCAAGTTTCAGATTTGTCATAAAATATCACACAGGAAGGTGGTATTGCAACATATAATGGCGGCCACATAAAAAACCCGTTCGAGGGAAACTTTTAAGACCTGTGATAGCATCTATTCAGATGAAGATATCAGCTATCCAGAAATCCTGAGATATGTCTGACATCAAGCTTCCAATGGGACGGGTTTAATGCATAATTATCCTATGCTTTAATCCTGACTGGTCTGTTACACACCCATTAATCCATATCTTACAATCCGGATTAAACAGCCAAAACCGCCTCTAATCGGGACTGAAATAGAATCAATAGTTTACATAAGGCCTTTACCAAAAAATTACCGTTGGTTTTCCCGCTTTTCATTCCCCGATTGTTATTAATTTTACGAATAAGCTTGACAAAGCCTTCTGCAACCTATATTTTTGGCCAAACAATAGTGTTCCTGGTTGTCAATAAAAAAATATACTTAAGCCCCGGAATAACTCCGGGGCTTTTTTTTATTGGAATACTGAAAGAAGGTATATATTGAAGTTTAAAGCATTTAATTTTCATCCCACTGTTGCGGCCGGCGTTTTAGAAGCGGGTTATGTAATCCCGACCCCGATTCAGACTCAGGCAATCCCGCCGATTTTGAAGGGTCGCGATGTGATGGGACTGGCCCAAACCGGCACCGGCAAAACAGCGGCCTTCGTCCTGCCGATCTTGAATCGTCTGAAGAAGAACAACCGCGGTTGCCCACGTGCCCTGATCATGGCCCCCACCCGGGAGCTGGCCGAACAGATTCACCAGGATATCGAAATACTGGGGCGCAAAACCCGCCTTAAAAGCGTTGCGGTTTATGGTGGTGTGGGTATTAACCCACAGATTCAGAAACTAAAGCGTGCCGATATTGTCGTTGCCTGTCCCGGCAGACTTCTGGACCATATCGGTCGTCGTACCGTCAATTTCTCCCAACTGGAAGTTCTGGTAATAGACGAAGCTGACCAGTTATTCGATATGGGTTTTCTCCCCGATATCAGAAGAATTTTGACGCATCTTCCCCAAGCGCGCCAGACGTTGCTTTTCTCTGCGACCATGCCCACAGAAATACGGCACCTGGCCAAGGACATCCTGCGCAAACCAGCTACCGTCCAGATCGGAACGACCGCGCCTGCGGACACTGTCAGCCATGCGCTCTATCCGGTGGCCCAGCATCTAAAAACAGCGCTTTTGTTAAATCTGCTGGGTACCACCCCGATCAGGTCGGCTTTGGTCTTTACGCGAACCAAACACCGAGCCAAAAGCCTGGGGAAGAAACTGGCTACTGCCGGCTACCGGTCAACTACGCTGCAGGGGAACCTTTCCCAGAGAAAACGCCAGGCTGCATTGGATGGCTTTCGGAATGGCACTTTTCAGATTCTGGTGGCCACCGATATCGCCGCTCGCGGAATTGATGTAACCCGGATCTCGCATGTCATTAACTACGATGTCCCTTCAACTCCCGAAGCATACATTCATCGTATCGGTCGGACCGGCCGCGCCACTCACAGTGGCAAAGCTTTAACCCTTATTACCGGAGACGATCGCAAGATGGTTCGTGCCATCCATCAAATCATCGGTTCTAAGATCGAGCAACGGACCTTGTCAGCCTTTGACTACAACACCCCGGCATTCATCCGCAAAGACAGTCCACAGGGGCAAAGAAAGCCGTATCGCAAATTCTCAGGAGCGAATGAGAGCCGAAAGAAAAAGGCTTCACGCATGAATAATCGCATCCAGGCTTAAAGCTATTATACGGATAGAATTAAATTCTTCACCGAAGGCTCGTGAGAGAATCGGATGTGTACCCAGTGAAAAAAAATATTAGAAATGAAAAAATAAGAAACATCGCGATCATTGCGCATGTTGACCACACAAATATCGGGATTTAGATTCCTGAGATCGCTTGCCAGAAGGTGCAAGTATCATCTATCTTAAAAACCTGTGATATGTCTGACCTATCCGGTTTAACCAGCCAAAACCGCCCATAATCGGGGTCGAAAAGTACCAAAAAAGTTTACATAAAAGGGAAATTATCAGAAATAGGCTTGATAAGACCTACATGAAAATAGGTAGGTTACCAAATAACCAGAACGTTCTCAAGTTTTACGATTCACTCAAACCATGTATTAACATTAAATTGATCACGTAACAGAATAATCACCAAAATCGTCATCTTTATTAAGATACATCTCATATTGCCAGCGCTCTTCTATAAGCTTATCAGGCATATCTGATAAAAAATACACTTCTGCAACATCCCCATATGAATATGCAAAGCTGCTTCGACCTTCTGAACGCGTGAGAATTAATTCATCCTTTGCTCTGGTCATTGCAACATATAAGACCCGCCGTTCCTCTTCCTCCTCATCCTCAGCACCTAAACTGCGAATGTGAGGATACATTCCCGGTTCAACGCGAATAACATAACAAACCGGGGATTCTGTACCCTTGGCACTATGAACTGTTATCAAAGTTACCACATCCTGGTTTTCCAGTCTTGATACAGCTGTTGATGTTATCGGATCCAAAGTATATGTTTCGATAAATCTCATTAGACTTCGATATCGTTCCGCTAGTCTCACCAGCAAGTCAAAATCCTTTTTTCGCAGATCCCATTTATCGTATTTCTCCGACAGGATAGGTTCCAAGAAACTTGCACCCACACGCAATGCTTTGGTCGGTTCGTCCCAGTATTTTAAGATTGTTTTAGGACCATTCACAATTTTCTGTTGGTCCTTTTTAAGTTCACCAGATAATTGATCTAACGCTTCATCCATAGTACCCGTTTCTTTCATCGATGATATCAGGCGCGATGCTGTGACGTCACCAATTCTTGGCCAAAGTGTCAAATATCTAATCCAGGCAAGCTCATCGTTACTACTTGCTGCCGTTCTAATCAAACAAAGAAGGTCTTTGACATGGGCGGCTTGCAAAAAACTTGTTCCACCTATGAATATGTATGGAATGTTTTTTTCAATCAGCATGGCTTCCACACTTCTTGAACCCCAGGCGGTCCTTGTAAGAATCATATGATCATTCCATAAAGATCCTGTTTCATGACGCTCGATGAGGTTCTCGGCAATCCATTTAGCCTCGTCAAGATCACTGTCAAAATCGACCAGAAGGGGTTTAGTGCCTGTCCCCCGCTGAGTCTTGAGATTCTTGTTATAGTTCAAAGAAGATTCTTTTAGTAGCCAGTTGGAGATATCTAAGATTTCCTGTGTGGAACGGTAGTTATCTTCAAGCTTAAGAACAACAGAATCAGGAATTCGCTTCTTAAAAGAATGAACGTTTCTAAAATCAGCACCTCGGAATGCATAGATGCCCTGGGCATCATCACCCACACAGAATAGTTTTGCTGGATCTTTCAGACCGTCCAAGATAAGCCACTGCAGAGGATTAGTGTCCTGCATCTCATCAACGAGGATGTGATCATAACGGCTTCGTAGTCGTTTGCGGATTGAAGGATCTTCATGTAACTTTTTACCAAAGTGATAAAGAATGTCATCAAAGTCAAGATAACGATTTAATTGTTTCCTTTGTTTGTATTCTGTAAATACGTTCAATATTTTATTGGAAGTTTTCTCATCAAATTCTGTGTATTTATCTAAATATTCCAATACGATCATGTTAGTATTGCGGGAATATGAGAAAATATTTACCAACTGAGAAGCTTTAGGAAACTTTTCCCCTTTCTTTACGTATCCCGCCCTTGCAAGCCTCATGAGACTATTTTGATCATCCCTGTCTATTACTGTAAAATCCTGGATTTCAAATTTACCCGCCATCCTTCGCATGGTTAACAAACAGAAATGATGAAATGTTCCCGCTGTTACTGCATTAGCGACATCGCCAATACTCAAGTATAATCTATCTGTCATTTCCTTGGCGGCTCGGCGCGTAAACGTTAAAAGAAGTATTCGTCTTGGATCAACGCCTTTTCGTATTAGATACTCAGCCCTTGCTATTATTGTCAGTGTTTTACCTGTGCCGGCTCCAGCCAAAACCAAAATATGTTGATCTTTATATTCAGCCGCTATTTGCTGGTTTTTATTCAAACTTATATTATTACTCACAGCTTTAACTCCGTCTGACCACAATTCGATATTAATAATGAGTTGATCATTCTTTAAAGCATCAAAAGATTATCACTTTTTCGCAAGCTTTTCATAACATTCATCTGGAAAATGTTTCAACATTCCAAAACCATGCATTCTTCTTCTAATGGGTTGTATTCCAATAACCTCCGTGGCTTGCAAAATATAACAGTCACAATGACAATTGCAATCATAATATTCATCTATCATCATCTTGACTTCCATCCAATCATTTTGATATTGTTTGCAAAATTCCTTTTAATTATCCAGCTTGCCAGTATGTTCAAATAAATTATAAGCGTGACACCAATAAAGGTTTAATTTATCGCATTTTATCCCGATATTTTATCCACCCCGTCATTGGGGTCAAACATTGATTGGTACACTTATTTGGTTTTTGACTATCAGACTTGCCGTTTAATGCGTTAATCATGCCCTGACCACAATACATGTTGTTTCAACCCTAATTGATCGTAAACAAAAAAGGAATAGCACATGACACAAACTGGATTCGTATACGACGAGATTTACTTGAAACACGACACCGGTCTCCGCCATCCGGAAAGGGCTCAAAGGCTCAC
>JAZFVY010000160.1:0-4069 GCA_036447975.1 Desulfobacterales bacterium | reverse complement strand
ATGCTCACATACTACGTGTATGCTACGCTTTTTCACCGTTTCGCGCCTTGCCCTGAACTCTAATCTTATTTTTGAGATAGGTTCTAGATTAAAATCAAGTGAGTATAGAGATATGAAGTTTATGTGTCAAGCAAGTAAAAAAGATCACATTCACACATAATTAATATGAACTGTTTGTTTATTTTTGCTTAATATTGCTGTATAAGCATTTTGGTAATTTAAAAGTTAAATGACAGAATATTTTTTTTTGGAATTTAATAAAAAGGAGTTTGCCATGAATCCAGGAATGTTCAGAGAATATGATATCAGGGGCATTGCAGGTAAGGATATGACAGAAGATGATGTATTTCTCATCGGAAAAGGCGTCGGCACTTTCATCAGAGAGCACGGTCGTACAAAGCTTACCGTAGGGCGTGACTGCCGCCTGACTTCCGACCTTTATTCTGAAAAGGTCATTGAAGGTTTGCTGTCAACCGGGTGTGATGTAATTGATATCGGGGTCTGCCCAACTCCGGTTTTGTACTTTTCAATCCAGCATTTCAACCAGGAAGGCGGTGTTATGGTAACTGCCAGCCACAATCCTGGAGAATATAATGGTTTTAAGCTTTGTATCGGTTTGGATTCGATTCATGGCAAGGATATTCAGAAAATTCTTGGGATCATAAATGAAAAATCATTTGTGCAGGGAAAAGGCTTTCTTTCCACTGCTGATGTTGTAACGCCTTATCTGGAATTTGTGGAGAATAATATAACCTTAACCGGACCGATCAAGGTTGGTGTAGATGCTGGCAACGGCACCGCAGGTGTGGTTGCTGTGCCGTTATTAAAAAAACTAAATTGCGAAGTTTATGATATTTACTGCGACATGGACGGTACTTTTCCCAACCACGAAGCTGACCCTACAGTGGAAAAAAACATGCAAGACCTTATTGTCCTGGTAAAGGAAAAGAGATTGGATATCGGCATCGGTTATGATGGTGACGGTGACCGTATCGGCGTGGTGGATGAAAAAGGTAACATTGTCTATGGAGACAAGCTCATGATCATCTTTGCCAGGGAAATCCTTTCGAGAAAACCCGGGGCCACCTTCATATCTGAAGTAAAATGTTCAAAGACAATGTATGACGATATCGAAAAACACGGTGGCCGCGCCATTATGTGGAAAACCGGACATTCTTTGATCAAAAAGAAAATGAAAGAAGAAAATGCCGAACTGGCAGGCGAGATGAGCGGCCACATGTTTTTTGCTGATCGCTATTTCGGTTATGATGATGCTACATATGCCTCTTGCAGGCTCCTTGAAATATTAACCAAAACAGGCAAGAAAATATCCGAGCTTTTATCTGATGTCCCCAGAACATATACTACACCTGAAATTCGTGTTGAATGTCCAGATGACAAAAAATTCGTCGTGGTGCAAAAGATTACAGATTATTTTCGGGAACGCTACAATGTTATCGACATCGACGGAGTTCGGGTTTTGTTTGAAGACGGATGGGGTCTTGTACGTGCATCCAACACCCAGCCTGCCCTTGTGCTCCGTTTTGAGGCCTTGTCTGAATCGAGGCTTTCGGAGATAAGAAAGCTTGTCGAGTCGACCCTGGCTGATATTCAAAAAGTGTAAACCACGAGAGCACCCTTTCTCACAAACTTTTTCCCGTTTTGTTTACTATCAATTAGGGTTTCATGCCACCTCCTTATTGGTGGATGGCGTTTTATTGATGGTTAGTAACAGACGCGCTGCGGATTTGAATTGAAAAAAATTACTAATAAAAAACTAGATAAAAAAATATTTGGCACCCTGTTCTTTTCCATATTCGGTACGGTAACTGGTGTGGGAATCGTTGTCCCACTGCTGCCGGTCTATGCCCATGATCTTGGGGCCAGTGGCTTATACATCGGATTGATATTCGGGTCGTTTTCCCTTTCAAGAACATTGTTGTTACCCTATTTCGGCAGGCTTTCAGATAAAAAAGGACGCAAGCCGCTGATTATAGCAGGCATTTTTGCCTATTCACTGGTTTCACTTGCATTCATACTTGCAAACGATGTTGAAGACCTTATAGTAATTCGTTTTATCCAAGGCATGGCTTCTGCCATGATTATGCCCGCCATTCAGGCCTACGTGGGGGATATAACACCGAAAGGCCGTGAAGGTTTCACTATGGGGATGTTCAACATGGCGATGTTTCTTGGTCTGAGTATCGGCCCCTTGATTGGCGGAGAAATCCATGACCGCTTCAGTCTCGACACTTCCTTTGCATCCATGGGTTTGCTTGCGCTGTCAGGCTTTTTATTAAGCTTTTTTCTGCTACCGCCCACAAAGTCGGAGCGAATTGTCGGTCGGGGAATAAAACCCTTAGCGTGGAAATGTTTGCTGTATGACAGGAATATGGCCGGGCTTTTTCTTTTCAGATTCGCCTATGCAGCGTGTATAGGGGTCATCTGGAGCTTTCTGCCGGTTTTGGCGGATTCAGAATTTTCACTTTCGAGTTCATCCATAGGAATTCTTGTGATGGTTGGAGTTTTTTTCAGCGGATTGATGCATATCCCCATGGGACTTCTGGCAGACAGGGTTAACAAGAGAATGATGGTTGTAATAGGAGGTTTGATCATCAGTTATGCAATTTTTTCTTTTGAATGGACAAACAGCTTCAAGGATCTGCTTGTGGCCAATGTATTATTCGGCCTTGGGGGAGGCATCGCAATGCCGGCACTGATGGCACTGGCCGTATTAAAAGGGAATGAAACCGATGCAATGGGGTCTGTTATGGGTCTTTTGGCAATGGGACACAGTTTAGGAATGCTGCTAGGATCATTATTTTCAGGCATGATGATGGATATTTTTGAGCTTCGGCACACTTTTCCATCAGGAGCCGTCATAATGATCCTTTGTGTTGGACTCTTCATTGTTTGCACATATCATTTCAAGGATCAAAAGTATCCTCCGGATAATGTATATGATGGAAAAGACTTGCCGGCTTTGTAAAACGTCTCAAAATGGCATCATCCGCTGTCAAAGGGTTTGCCGCATTCCTTGCAACGACCGTCAGGACCGATCACGCCGATACAGCCCTCATCAACGCATAACGTACGACTCTCCCAGTCGATATCTTCTTGTGATTCAGCTTCTTCATCATCAAAGGGTTCTGTATCGGCATCAGGCATGTCTTGTTCGGCCGGTATTTCTTCCTGTTGTCCGCTTTCAAAGACTTTGCCGCATTCTTTACAGCGCCCGTCAGGACCGACCACCCCGATACAGCTCTCATCAATACATAACGTGCGATTCTCCCAGTCGATTTCCTCTTGTGATTTGGCTTTTTTGTTTTTCATTTCGACCTTTTCAATTAATCATTTGACCCTTCCCTCATTGCTTCGGTGACGTCTCAAAAAGACCCATGCCCGGTGACAATTATAGCATTTCTCAAAATAGTTCAAGCTCTATTAATGAACAGGCAAAAATGTAGGATACCTACAACATTTTTGCACCTCAATTGAGCATAAACAAAATAAAGAACGAATTATAACCATCAAAAATCACGAAGTATCCGAAATATTTAAGCACCTAATTGCAAACCAATGATAAAGGAATTGCAATTTTCTCATCTATTTCTTCATTAAGTCGAACAATGATTAGATTGGCATCTTTTTTTGCGATGAATAAAACCTTGAAGGGGTACAATTTATATTGTAAGAAGTTACTATGAGTCTAAAGCCCGATGATATTGAAGATATACGTCTGTTGTTTGAGGATGCATTAAAACGCATACAAAAAATTGAAAAGATAGAAAGGATTAAAATAAGGGGTAGGATTAGACGTGAACTTAATAAAATTGTAGGGTGGAAAAATCAGACACCTGATAGGATTTTAAGAAGATGGGATAGTAGACTTTCTGACGTATTCTCATTACTTCCTTATTTTTTCAGAGATGATTTGCAAAAGTTGTTATCAATAAAAATCAAAAAAAGAAAATGAGCAAGTGAAAAGGATTAAATACTGTTTGCCCACTTAGACCTTTTACGAGTTCGTCAAATTTGCATGTTAAAAAAGCCGGTGCTGATCTACCGG
>JAZFVY010000159.1:0-3702 GCA_036447975.1 Desulfobacterales bacterium | reverse complement strand
GCTATCTCAGAAACGGCCACAACACAAATCTTGTGCCTATCGTTTCATCGGCAAGGGCGGCCAAGATAATCTGTAAAAAATGGCTGTCAAAGTACGATTATCTTCCGGACGCATTGGTGGTGGAAGGACCAAAGGCCGGGGGACATCTTGGGTTTACAATGGAACAGATCGACGATCCTGATATTGTCCTGGAAAAAATCGTTCTGGAAGTTATTCATGCAGTCAAACCCTTTGAAGAAGATAATAAAAAGGATATTCCAATAATTGCGGCTGGAGGGGTTTATACTGGAGAGGATATTTTCAATTTTTTAAAAATGGGTGTACAAGGGGTGCAAATGGCAACCCGTTTTGTTGGCACACATGAATGTGATGCTAACATAAAATTCAAGCAGGCTTATATTGACGCCAAAGCTGAGGATCTGGTTCTGATTAACAGCCCGGTTGGACTTCCTGGAAGGGCCATCAACAATAAATTTATCGAGGACGTCAACCAAGGGAAACGCAAACCTTTTAAGTGCCCACACCATTGTATAAAAACCTGTGATTATAAAGAAAGCCCCTATTGTATCGCGTTCGCTTTAATAAGCGCCAAGAAAGGCAATCTCAAACACGGTTTTGCATTTGCCGGATCAAATGCATACCGTGTTGATAAAATCATTTCGGTAAAAGAGTTGTTCGAGTCTTTGTGTGAAGAATATGAACGTGCCTGCAAATAAAAATTATTCCTAAAACCTACACAAACAATCCTGCAAAATTGCCGCATCTATGTTCACTCACGCTATAACAAGAAAACCCGGAAAAAATTTTGCCCAGGGCATTACCACCTCGGTTCTTGAAACGCCAAACTATGAATTGATTGTAAAGCAGCATGGGGCTTATATTCAGGCTTTAAAGTCATTAGGCCTTGAAGTAATTGTACTTGATCCAGAACCGGATTACCCGGATGCTTACTTTGTGGAAGATACGGCTGTGGTAACGCCTGATGTGGCCGTAATAACAAATCCCGGCGCTGAGGACAGAAAAGGCGAAGAAGACACCATCGAACCTCACCTTTCCAAACACCGTAAGACCATTTGCATCCAACCTCCCGGAACAATTGACGGAGGTGATGTGCTAATGGTTGATACGCACTTTTTTATCGGTATCTCCGAACGCTCCAACTGGGAGGGAGCCGAACAACTTGGTCGAATTCTCGAAAAATACGGCAATTCGTGGGCAGCGGTTCCTGTCAATTCCGGGTTGCATCTCAAGTCCTGCGTCAATTTTGTCGACAATAATACACTTCTTATTACAGAAGACTTTGCGGACCTGAATGAATTTAAGGAATTCGACAAAATCATTCTGAACAAGGAAGAAGAGCCTGCCGCAAACACGCTGTTGATAAACGATTGCCTTATTATTCCCAAAGGATTCCCTGACACAAAGAATAAACTTGCATCTTTAGGCCTTGATATCATTGAACTGGATGTGAGCGAGGCGCGTAAAATGGACGGCGGCCTGACCTGTATGTCCATTAGATTTTAGAACGAATATTTCATTTATTGTATCATTTTAGCTCTTTGAAGCAAACCGGTTCAACGCAAGCTTCAAATGTGATCAACTCAAAACCAGGAAACGGGTTGAGGGGATTAGGACAGGGTCTTTCTTTACGATTCCATACCCGCAAGTTTTTCTTTGTCGTACACGGCAATCTCGTACCCGATGCTCACCTCGCGGCCATTCTTCAACAGCACGATGTTAGAACACTCCATACGACCGATATGGACTTCAGGAAATTCAAGTTTCTGAACGTTAAGGACCCTTTAGCGTAAATTTTATATCCAATACTTCCAGCGTTAATTCGATTATTCCAGTATCGTATATAAAGAGAAAATCTTATACGACACGGTCGCTAAATGAAATTGAAATTAAAGGGTAAACAAAAACAGTTGTTTGAGAATTTTCATGCAAAAGAAAGGGTTGTTTTGTCTGGGTGGAAGGATCTTCTATAGTTTTATAAAGCTTTATGGGCATTTCAAAATTTCATGGACATCCCATAATTCTTTCAAGCAGATATTCTCAAGAAAGGATAATCGGTTGAGATATTCGTTTGATATCATATAAATTTAGTCAGTTGCGATACATAACAGATAGTACCGGTCTTGGATTGATGATTTCATATCAAAATCGTAAATATTTTGTGTCTTCAATTTTTCTATTTTTAAGGTAGAAACCTTTTATTTTGGAAATGTTTAGCGGTATATAATTAATAGGCTTCATAAAATGAAAAAGCGTGGATACGAAGTATTCATCCACGCTTTGTTTTGGTTTTATTTTAAACCAATTGGGATCATCCCAAAATGGCCTTTAAATCTTCATCCGGCTCAGTAATCGGTTTGATGTCGAAGTTCTTTACAAGCGTTTCAAGCACATTGGGGGTGAGAAATGCCGGTAGCGAGGGACCAAGACGAATGCCCTTGATGCCCAAATGCAGCAGAGCCAATAGGACGGCCACCGCCTTCTGTTCGTACCACGAAATTATCAAGGAAAGAGGCAATTCGTTCACATCTAAATCAAAAGCATTGGCGAGGGCAATTGCAATCTGGACCGCTGAATAAGCATCATTGCATTGACCTACATCCAGTAGTCTTGGGATACCGCCGATATCGCCAAGATCCTTGTCAAAAAAGCGATATTTACCGCAGGCCAATGTCAAAACGATGCAATCCTTGGGAACTTTTTCTACAAACTCAGTATAGTAATTTCGTCCCGGTTTGGCGCCGTCACAACCGGCCACCAGAAAGAAATGTCGAATATCTCCGGATTTCACGGCTTCGATGACCTTGTCTGCGACACCGAGAACGGCATTTCGAGCAAAACCGACCGTAACCTCCTGTTTGAGGTGATCTTCCTCAAAGCCTGGAAGTTCAAGGGCTCTATCTATGACCGGTTGAAAATTCAGATCCGAAATATGGGGAATACCCGGCCAACCAACCATGCCACTGGTAAATAGATTGTCTTTATAGTCATTTTTGGGCCGCTGGATACAATTGGTGGTCATCAGAATGGCGCCTGGAAAATCAGCGAATTCTCTAATCTGCTTTTGCCAGGCCGTACCGAATTGGCCGTAGAAATGTGGATATTCCTTTAATTTGGGGTAACCATGAGTTGAAAGCATCTCACCGTGGGTGTAGATGTTAATGCCTTTTCCTTCAGTTTGTTTTAGCAATTCTTCGAGATCTTTCAAGTCATGACCCGAGACAAGAATGGCTTTTCCCTTCTTATAACCCAGCGGAACCTTTGTCGGCACAGGGTGGCCATATGTGTTCGTATTGCCGGTATCAAGCAGCTCCATGGCTTTATAGGCTGCTTCACCGCATCTGAGCGTCATCTTGACCCAGTCGTCAACCCCCAGATCATCTCTTTGAATGGCCGCCAGTCCCTCATGCACATATGCATAAACACTGTCATCTTCCTGCCCTAAAATTAGTGCGTGGTCTGCATAAGCACTCACGCCCTTAATGCCATAAAGCACAGTGTGTTTTAATGATAGGATGTCCGAGTCTTCACCGGGATACGATTTTATTCCGACTTGCTCCCCTTGCTTAACTAAATCATCCAAGCTGGTTTTGGGTTGGAAGGCGGCAGGTCCGTCAGACCAACCAACATTGCTTCCGGCAGAGACAACTTGTGCTTTTAATTTTTCACGCAAGGTGTTGGATT
>JAZFVY010000158.1:0-6836 GCA_036447975.1 Desulfobacterales bacterium | reverse complement strand
AACGCAGTAGATACGGTCGAGATGAGGCTCCCGAAGGGCTAACTTTTTGCGAAATCTAATGAGGGTCTCATCATTTTATTTCGCCTGCTTATCGGTGTGCGGCTATTGATAAAAACGTATCAATATATCGTTATAATTATTGAAAAATTGTCTCTTTCGAAAAAAGTTTATGCAGGATTTAGGTTATAGATATCACATATTAGCACACAAAGAAATGATGGAATAAATAGACCAATTCTCGAGACTGATTCTTTACGAACGTCGCCAACCCCGCAATCCCCAGACCAGGGACAGAAGCCCCAGACTGCTGATAGCTGCTGAAACAAGACCGGTCATTAGTATCCCACCTGTCAACCAGACCGGCCCTCCGATCAGCGCTCCAACCACCCGGCCTGTGCCTGCCGCTGCCAGAAAACCCGACATCATTGTAGCCCGTGATCCGGGCAGCAATTCCGTACAAAGAGATAAGGCAGAGACAATCGTAAATTCATATGTTAAAAAAATAAAAAACAGACCGCACAGGGCAAGGGGTAGGTTCTGACCAAGCAGGGGTAAAACTCCATAGCTGATTACACATATAACTAACCCGACGACTATTACCCGCTTCAACCCCAACCAGTCAGAAATAGCGGCTGTGAGGCTCTCTCCTGATAATTCGGCCACACCGATGACACTGGTAACCAGGCCCAAAGCGACAATTCTCAGGCTGAATGATTTTTCAAGCCAGGCTCCGTAAACAACAAAAAGATTATCATTGGCTACGCTGACAAAAAAGGCAAAGCAAATAGCCCCCAACGCGGCACGTTCCTGTCCCAAACGCCGCCAGGCATTCCAAAGACCGGCAACGGTTTGATTACTGACAGGCTTTTTCCCATCTTTTTGTATCAAAATAGACAAAGCCGCGATACCAAGCAGACCCGCTCCTCCCATGACAAAAAAGGGGGCCCGCCAACCCAGGTGTTCGATAAGGAGTCCAATTAAGGGAATGCCAAGCAGTGCACTTCCGGCCCAGCCGAACTCTAACACACCTATAACCAGCCCCCGTCGGCGAAAAGGTACCCGTTCACCCACATAAGCCTGCAACGCGGGGTCAAAAACACTTTTCCCCAACCCGGCCAAAAACAGAGCAGCCAGTACAACACCATAGAAAGGCAAAAAACCTCCTGCGAACATACCTGCAACAAGCAGGCCCAGTCCAGCCAGCATCATCAGCCGGTAGCCCAAACGATCCGCCAGTGGTCCAAAGAACATACCGAGAACAGCTGTAGACTGATTAACAGCAATAATGGAGGTGATCGCAGTCAGAGGCACCCCCAATCCACGGCTTAGGGCAGGCGCGAACGGATAGACAAACCGTCGCGCCGTATTGAAGACCAGGCGGCATAAAGTGGCCGCGACGATTTTCCAAACCAATCCGGAAACCGACTGTTCTGATGTCAATGAGGTTGCTCGAAGAGGCATAAATTAGCTGGTTTCGTGCAGAGTTTAGGGTTCGCAAAAAATAATTTTACATTTTCAGGAATCGATAGATGAGTTAACCTTGGAACCGGCCAAATGCAACAGAAAAACATCTGTTTTTAAAATATTTTTTGACAGGGGTAGGTTTTGTACGTATTGATGCAACTAGAACCTATCTCAAAAACAATCTAAGTGCCCATGGCGGTGTTGCGGAACGGTTCAAAATGCTCACATACTACGTGTATGCTCCGCTTTTTCACCGTTTCGCGCCTTGCCCTGAACACTAATCTTATTTTTGAGATAGGTTCTAATTAATTCAAGGATCGGGTGGTTGTCGTATTTAAGACCGTTCCATTGGCAATCAGATTCCAAATCGTGTGAATTCTCACACACCGCACGCTTTTACATCTTGACTTGTGAGAAATTCGGGCTATGCGTATTAGAGTGGAGTGCTATGCTGGATACCGGGGGGAAGAAACACCCCTGCGAATCTTGATGGGCAAGAGAAAAATTGAGATCAAGGAAATTCAAGATCAGTGGTTATCACCGGACCATCGTTATTTTAAAGTTCTGGGAGACGACAACGCCGTATACATTCTGCGCCACGACTCGCAATCTTGGAATTGGGACCTGACGTTCTACAAAGCTCAACTGTAAAAACAATACTTATAAATATAAGCCAAAGGCTGTCAAAGACCATTGCTTTTCCCCTTCATTTACTAGAACCTATCTCAAAAACAATCTAAGTGCCCATGGCGGTGTTGCGAAACGGTTCAAAATGCTCACAGACTACGTGTATGCTCCGCTTTTTCACCGTTTCGCGCCTTGCCCTGAACACTGATCTTATTTTTGAGATAGGCTCTATAAATTTTTTATATTTCCATGTAAAAGCTGATGCATCTCTGGATGAAAATAATGAAATCCCAGAACAGACAGGTTTCAGTTTTTATCAATTTTTAGGAAATAATTAATTCCCGTTGGATCTTCTATAATCTGCATATTTTTAATATCATTATTGTTGATAGTCCTTGCAAAATCAAACATATCAAATTTATTTCGATATATTAATCGCCAGTCGTATACGTATTCCATAACAAACCTAAGATCCTTGGGGTTATTGTGATTAAAATTGCCTATTATCAACGAGCCGCCTGGTTTCAGCAAATCAAATAGATTTTTTGTTAAGGCAACCGTACCCTTACTGTCATCTAACGGGAAAGTCTCGATATAATCATATAAACCTGCGCTATAAATCATATCATATCTGTTATTGTTTAAATCTATCAATTCATATTTTAATGAACTTAAAATCTTGCGTAACCCTTTGAAATCCCTCCGCGGATAACAATATTTAGCCATATAACGCTTTGGTCTTACTGCACGATATTTTCCGGAAACTATTTGAAAAGCATTTGCGAGAGCATATGTAAATTGATGCGATTTATTTGGAATATCATATCGTTGCAAAGTATCCAAATCATGATCCAGTGCAAGGAATTGCAATCCGTTTCTTTTGTGACCATTGAGTACTTCTCTGATTTCTTGTGCAGGGCCTGCCGCCAAGCTGAGGATTTGCCCTCCGTTTATTTTTAGAATCTGTTCGATTATATAGTCTTTCCTGTTTCTGACAGATTGACACGCTTTAGTAGTTGCTGCATGTTTATGTAAAAACATTCCAAATGGAGTTTTACCTTCAAATTGATTCCGATAAATAAAACTCATCATTTTCGCATCCCCCGCATAACCGTTGGGCTTATTCATTATCCTCCAATAGAACGGAGCTTCTTGAACAATTTTGTAATATTCGGAATTCTTAATAAATTCTTTGTGAGCCTTTTTCTGCTTTTTATCAAAATTTGAAGTGATTTCACTTAGTCGTTCCATTTCGTGAAATCTCCATGGCTCGAAACTTTCAATTTCTTTAGATAGCCTTTCTTCTAATGCATTACCATTTTCTGAAAAAGAATTGACCTTTGCTCTTATTTCAAAGTGTCTCTTTTCCAGTTCGTTAAAAAGAATTTTAAAATTCTTGTCGATGGATATTGCCTTGTTTTCATGAATGACTTTGCGATCCATTTTTTTGACCTTTCCGTTATATTATTGTGTTGTAGATGAATCGATGCTCTAAAGTATTATTCGCCGTTGCAATAGATTATTTGGTGATCCAGTGGAAAGAGTTCAATATTGAAAATCGGCTAATTCTTTCCCAAGGTCTCGTTAAGCTTTTGCGAGAGCTTTGTTAAATCATAGGGTTTTTGGATAAACCCCTCACAGCCACGTTTCAAAATCTCAGTGGCACTTCCGTCGACACTGTATCCGCTTGACAGGAGAATTTTTACATAAGGGTTGATCTGCTTGAGAGTATCGTAAACTTCACTACCACACATACCCGGCATGATCATATCCAGAATGACCAAATCGATTTTATCAATATTTTTCTCATAAATTTCAATTGCTTCTTTTCCGTTTTTCGCAGCATTGACACTATATCCCAGAACTTCCAACATCTCCCTGGCACCATTGATGACCATTTCTTCGTCATCTACAAGAAGAACGCTGCCATTGCCCTTTATAACTACATATAACTTCTCATCTTTTTTCACGATTTGCTTTTCAGATATTGGAAGATAAAAGTTAAAGGTGGTGCCTTTATTTATCTTGCTTGATACTTCAAGAAAGCCGTTATGATTCTTGATTATTCCGTAAGCGGAGGCAAGACCCAATCCGGTCCCCCTGCCCATCTCCTTGGTGGTAAAGAACGGATCGAATACCTTCTTTTGGGTTGCTTTGTCCATTCCAGCCCCGGTATCTGTCACACTTACCTTAACATAATCGCCCGGTTTCAACCCATATGGCGCTATATATTTTTTCTTAATGGTGATGTTTTCAGTCCGGATATAAAGATCCCCCCCGGTAGGCATGGCTTGACCGGCATTGACATAAAGGTTTAAAAGTACTTGTTCGATCTGCGATTGATCTACTTCCACCATCCATATACCATCCTGGTAATTGGAATATATGGTTATTTCCTTCTTGGTGCGTCCAAACATTTGTGAACTCTTTTTTATCAGTTCGTTTAAATCGGTCGATTCAACTTCATATTTGCCTCCTCTGGCAACCCCCAACAGCTGTTTGGTAAGTTCAGCACACTTTTGGACATATGTCTCAGCTGGTTTTAATTTATTGTAGATTGGATCATTAGTATCCAAACCATAGAGAGCCAACGAAGTACTTGACTGGATTCCCATTAGCAGGTTGTTAAAATCATGGGCGATGCCCCCGGCAAGGGTGCCTATGGCTTCCATTTTCTGAGATTGGTGCAGCTGAGCTTCGAGTTCTACTCGCTCTTTCTCCGAACGTTTGCGTTCTTCAATTTCATAAATCAATTCCTCGTTTGTTTTTGATAATTGGACGGTGCGTTTTTTGACTATCTCCTCCAACTTGAAATTTGCAGATCTGATTTTTTCCTGCTCTAGTTCCAGTAAAAAATTTGTATAAAAATACACTCGCGTATAATACTCTATGGAATAGCAGACAAACATTCCGATGATATTGGAGCTGATGAAGTAAAAGTTGTTGCTGATCAGAATCGAAAAAGGTGTATTGGTGTACTTTATTGCTACAAGTTCATAAAACGCCACGATAATCCAACCCGCCAGCGTTGCCCAAATGAATCGTACTCTTGTAAAGGCATACCCCCATATAAAAACAAGGATCAATCCTGCATAATATGAATGATTTGCCGGAGATGGTATGATGTAAATCATTATAATGATGCCAAAACCGGCAACGATCATTGCTGTTGCAACAAGTGGCTGAAAATATTTTTTAAATCGACGGAAATAAGATAAAATTACGACGGACAGAAGAAGGGGCGACACAACTGCAAATCGGATAAACCACAATTTACCCTTCACTTCAGGGGCCAACTGAGCATCCAGTATGCTAAAAAATCCATATAAAAAAATTCCGGCTAAAAGGGATATCCTTACCAGCTTCAAAGAAATTTTGTAAAAATCGTCAAGAAAGGCCTCTTCAATATCACCGTGGAATGCCAAAGTTATCGGATCCATATCAATCTCATGGGGACCGGGTAAAGTGGCCGGCATTATTAAGTCTTTATGGTCTTTCATTATTATCTCCTTTGTACAAGATTACTTTTGTAAAACAGACAAATATATCTATTTCAAATTTCCATTTTGCAATTCAAGTTTGTCTCAGTTGCCAACAGGAAGTACCCCTTTTTCATGAAACCAAGCTCAAATCGTCCTTGATCAGCTCATCGTCGTCAACAAGCAGGGGCTTCATTTTGGCCAAATTGCGGAATGGGTCCATCTTTATCCTTTTATCAATGATTTAAATTAATATTTTGCTATTTTTATTTATAGTTAGCAAAAAGTGTGCCAGTAAAAGCTTTTTTTGCAAACCGTATAAAATCAGATAGATATGGTTTTTGACAGGGAAAGTTCGAACTTTTTCAGAAGCTGGATTGTGTGAAATGCCCCAAAGTTATGGGTGAAATAACCCAACTCGTTCTGAATATGAATAATACTTCGGATGCAGGCTAGGCCAATTAGAGGGCTTAATTATTTGAGGTTTCGGGGAGTTTTATCAAAAATTTGCCCTCTCTCGCAAGTTCTAAAAAATTATAGATTTACAACCTAAATCGAAACATGGAATGTTTTTATTCACATAGAAAAAACCCCAAAAGATCAAGTCAGGTTTTGAAATAGCTGTCTGGTTTAGCCCGAATTTCTCATGAAGAATTTATCTGGCGATCATTTATTTTAGTAAATATAAAGATATTAACCACTTAAATTGACATAGACGTATATTTTGACTAAACACTCTGATATTTATCTTTTTTTAGATAAATTCTTCATGAGAAATGCGGGTTAGTTATGAGACATGTGTGCTTTGGAAAGCGGGCCTGCACCGATAACAAAAAATTTTACCCAGTCGAATCCAAACTTCATTAGTTCCACCTCCGATTCCATTAATTTCTCAATTCTTTCTTGTGGCACATCAAACCGCGATAAAAAAGTACTCTCAAAAATGAATGTTTTAAGTTCATCAATATTAAAACAGGCCATAAAGGCCATCTTTAACCCAGGACTTTTGAACCCTTGAGGGCCCCACGGGTTTCTTCGGAAGATGGTGTCAATATCAACCCACAGATCATTCATGTCATTATATAGTTGTATTTGCTGGTCTTCAATCCACTCCCTGACTGTCCATTCACGAGATTCTTTATGGCCGAGGCAGTAGGGGTGGTTGGTGATGAAGTAGCAGACTTGGCGTTTATTTTCATCACCGGTTCTTGCCACTGCATGTTCCAGTGGATAGGCACGGCATGAGAATGGCCTGTCTTCATAAAT
>JAZFVY010000157.1:0-4853 GCA_036447975.1 Desulfobacterales bacterium | reverse complement strand
ATGCTCAATTTTGTTCAAGTTCAAGGAAGGCGAAAATTTTAACCACAGGAATACATTGAGTATTTTGAGGATTAAAATTTGAGCCTGACACAGAAATTGGGCAAAAGGGGGCGTTTTGCAAAGGCCTCAAATTAACACTGTTATTATTCCTTCGAATTAATTTAGTTTTTTGAAAAACGTGTTCCACAAGCATGCAGGTGATCCGGTTTTTAAGTGGGTCACTGTTTGACACGGTTTAAAACCGGATTATCTGAATGCGACAATTTGTTCTCAATGGCTAAAATGATACATTCCTTCTACCAAAATGATTGTTTTCCTGGATGGGAAAAGGCCTCTTTCCAAAGATAAAGAGCCTGGAATAGGAAAAAGTCCCTGTATAAAGCTCGTAATAATTTTTTTGGCGATATGATCAAAAAAATCTAAAAAAATGCATTTTATTTTGGGGGATTAAACGATGACTATGGGAAAATCTCTATTGCAGTGGGCTGGAATTATTGTTGGGCTTATTCTTGTCCTGACCCTATGTATTGAGGCTAAAGAGACTAGCGCAATCCCCGAACGCAGATCTGATATTATAACTATTGATACACTTGAATCTTTTGGCTCTCTTGAAAGGCCGAAAGTTGTTTTTCTCCACGATCTACATACTGAGGTTCTGGAAAAGAACAATAAAGATTGTAAGACCTGCCATCTTTCTGAAAAATCTTCCAAGTATCGTCTTTCCCCTAAATTCAAGAGGTTTAAAGACACTGGCAAACAAGAGGTAATGGATATTTATCATGCCGAATGCATAAAATGCCATAAAGAGATGTCAGCTTCTATCCAAAATGCAGGGCCTGTAGAGATCTGTGGAGATTGTCACAAAAAGGATTCCAAACTGATACCTTCCAGACTGCCTATGGTTTTTGATAAATCCCTCCATTTCCGCCACACGGAAGCAAACAAAGACGAGAAAACAAACAAAGGGGCTTGCGGGCTTTGCCATCACGAATACGATGAAAAGGCAAAGAAGCTGGTTTACACCAAAGAGAAAGAAGGTTCATGCATGTACTGCCACATGAAGGAGACGGAAGAAAACCGTATGTCCATTAGGTTGGCATCACATTCTAGTTGTATCGATTGCCATAAAAAGACGGTGGCCGAGGAAAAGATAGCCGGTCCTATCAAATGCAGTGGTTGCCATGATCCCAAAATGAAACAGGATATTGAAAAGGTCGCAGTTGTTCCAAGAATCGAACGGAAACAGCCTGATATTGTCCTGATCCTTGCAAACAACCAGAAAACAAACAAAGATAACCAAATTCCTAGAATGAACCCTGTTCCTTTCGACCATAAGGCTCACGAAGAATACAATGATACATGCCTTGTATGTCACCATGCAAGCCTGGATTCCTGTGGTAAGAAATGCCATACCCCGGCGGGTTCAAAAGAGGGGAAATATGTCAATCTTGAAAGCGCTATGCATCAAAAAGGTCACGAAAAGAGCTGCATGGGCTGTCATGAAATAAATCAGCGCGAACCGAATTGTGCAGCCTGTCACTCTTTAACGGCGGAAGATCACAAACCGGAGGCTTCCTGTCAAATATGCCACATGAAACCGCTGCGAAAAAAAATACAGGCAACAGCGCTGGACGAAAAGTTCATGGCTGAAATGCTGCTTAAGTCAAGAAAGTCCACGGCCGGCACATACAAAGATGAAGATATCCCCGAAAAAGTCATTATCAAAGAACTGGCAGACAAATACGAGCCAGTTGAACTTCCACATCGAAAGATCATTAAAACACTTTTGAACAACATCAAAGACAACAAGTTGGCCAGTTATTTTCATGCAGAAAAAGGTATGGTTTGTCAGAGCTGTCATCATAACAGTCCTTCAGACAATAAGCCCCCCCACTGTGGAAGTTGTCACGGCAAACCGTTTGATGAAAGAAACATATTAAGACCGGGAATCAAGGGGGCTTATCACCAGCAGTGCATGGGATGCCACCAGGTGCTGAAACTTGAAAAACCAAAATCTACCGGATGTACTGATTGTCACAAGGAGACAAAGAAATAGGAAAAGACTGGTTTGAAAGCCTGTGAGGAGACTTATATGTCTATATCACGAAGAAAATTTCTTGGTTGGATGGGGGCCGCAGGGCTAGGCACCGCTTTTGGTTCGCCTGTTCATGCTGCGGCAAACAAACATTTTAAAGGTTATCCTGAAAGTCTTGGCGTTCTTTATGACAGTGTGTTGTGCATAGGATGCAGAAACTGTGAAGCAGGATGCAACAAAGTTAATGAACTACCGCCGCCTAACCAGCCGTTTGATGATCTCACAGTCTTGAGTAAAAAACGAAGGACAAATACCAAGGCATTTACGGTAGTTAACCGTTATGATCATTCCAAAGGAATAAAAGGTCCTTTATTTAGCAAGATACAGTGTAATCATTGCCTTGAACCTGCATGTGCATCAGCATGCTTTGTCAGGGCCTTTACGAAAACAAAAAAAGGACCGGTTATATATGACTCTTCCGTGTGCGTGGGATGCAGGTATTGCATGATTGCCTGTCCTTTTGAAATACCAACTTTTGAGTACGATAAGGTGCTTACCCCTCGAATCAGGAAGTGTACCATGTGTCACCCACGTGTTATTGAGGACAAGCTTCCTGGATGTGTGGAGACATGTCCAAATGAGGCTCTCGCTTTTGGGAAGCGCAGGAATATGATCAAAATCGCTCGGGAACGTATAAGAAAATACCCGGGCCGTTATGTCGATCATATCTATGGAGAGCACGAAATGGGAGGGACAAACTGGCTCTACCTTTCCGGCGTTCCATTCAAAGAGTTGGGAATGCGTGAAGATCTTGGGATTTCTCCTGCTCCTGAACTGACCGCCGGGGCTCTTGCCCCTGTTCCAATAGTGGTGGGATTATGGCCCGTACTTTTGACCGGCATTTACGCCATGTCAAAGCGAAAGGAGAAAATTGCAAAAGAAGAACAAGAGCAAGCCGTATTTCTTGCATTTGAAAAGGCAAATGCAGAGGCTGAATCAAAGCTTTCCGGAGCCTTATCAAAAGCCCAAAAAGAAAAAGAGACAGCGATAAAAAGAGAGGTAAAAAAGGCTCTTGAAGAAGCTCAAAAGACTCAAGAAATGGAGGGTTCCTGATGTCAGAAGAAACCGCTGCAGCCAGCAAATCATTTTTCTCTCCTTTTAATGTAGTTGCCGGCATAATCGTTATCATCGGATTAATCCTAACCGGTTTACGGTTTACTGGAGGATTGGCTGCGGTAACCAATCTTTCCGATTACAACCCGTGGGGAATATGGATAGGCTTTGACCTGCTCGTAGGCGTTGCCCTGGCAGCAGGTGGGTTTGTCACATCAGCGGCGGTTTATCTTTTCGGGATGAAAAGATACCATTCCGCAGTTAGACCTGCAATTCTCACCGCCTTCCTGGGGTACGCACTGGTTGTTCTTGCCCTCCATTATGATGTGGGGAGACCCTGGCGCCTGCCTTATCCTTTCATCATCCAACAGGGGACAACGTCGGTGCTTTTTGAAGTTGCTGCCTGTGTTGCTCTTTACCTTACAGTCCTTTTTCTTGAGTTCTCTCCTGCTGCACTGGAATGGCTTGGCATAAATAAGCTAAGAAATCTTATCACCAGATTGACATTGGTGCTGACCATATTTGGTGTAATTCTTTCCACCCTTCACCAATCGTCCCTTGGAGCGCTTTTTCTGATTGCGCCATCCAAGCTGCATCCCCTCTGGTACTCGTCTTATTTGCCTATCTTCTTTTTTGTTACAAGTGTTATTGCCGGTCTTTCCATGGTAATTTTTGAAAGCACCCTTTCTCATAGATATTTTGCTGACAAGATGGATGAGGACCACCTCAAAGAAAAAGATCAGATCGCACTTGGATTTGGAAAAGCTGCCTCATGGGTTCTTGCAGGCTACTTTGCCATTAAAGTGGTTGGAATTTCTGCAGGGAACCACTGGCATCTACTTTCCACCTCTTACGGCCTCTGGTTTCTTGTGGAGCTTATAGGTTTTGTCGCACTGCCATGTTTCTTCTATGCCGTTGGAGTAAGGGATAAAAACCTGACAGTTATAAGGTGGACGGCAGTATGGACCGTGTTAGGAATCATCATCAACCGGTTCAATATATGCCTTGTTGCTTTTAACTATCATCTGCCAGCTGATGAGAGATATTTTCCTCACTGGATGGAAATAGGAATCTCAATCTTTTTGGTTACACTTGGCCTTATTGCATTTAAGTTTATTGCAACCCGCATGCCTATTTTTTATCAGCACCCTGACTATGAGGATACGCACTAATTTATTTTTTTAAGGAGCGATAAACAATGAAAGGTGTTTTTTATACACTCCAGGAATTCATGACATACACAGAAGGCGTCACATATATTTTGATTGTGGCTATACTTCTGGGGATGTTGGGGTTTTGGAATTTTCTGGTTGAAAGGGATGAAGATTAATAAAAGGAGAATGCGATGTATCAGTTCGTAACCGGCCCTTTATTATGGCTGTCATTTGTGATCTTTGTTGTTGGCTGTATCGTTCGCGTAATACGTTATATCAGGGGCCTAGATTGGCAAGCTGACAGAGTTGCCTACACAGCACACTTCTCCTACGGGATGAAAGGGGCAATAAGATCCATTGCTTTCTGGTTGTTCCCATTTGGTACGAGAAGCTGGAGGAATAATCCGGTATTCACCGTGGTGTTTTTTGTCTTCCACATCGGCCTACTGGTCACACCTGTTTTTTTGCTGGCTCACAATATTATCCTCAAAGAAAGATGGGGTTTCAGCCTCTGGACAATCTCAGAATCTGTTGCCGACGTCATGGCTGTT
>JAZFVY010000156.1:0-2312 GCA_036447975.1 Desulfobacterales bacterium | reverse complement strand
GCATACTATTGAAACCCAATTTTCTTTTGTAAGTATCTCGATTATTTCAAAACCAAGATTTTCCATCTTCTCCATAACCATATCCTTGTTCTCTTCAATAATACCTGAGCTAACAAATATGCCATTGTCTGCCATAACCCTTTTGACGTCATCCAGCAGGGTCAAAATCGCATCTAGTGTTATATTGGCGGCAACAAGATCAAACCGTTCCGCCACTTTATCAACAAGGTGGCCGGTTATGACTTTAAACATTGACTTTTCTATCCTGTTTTGTATCAAATTATTGCGGGCAACATCTGAAGCGACTTCATCATTGTCTGTTCCCCAGACCTTTCCGGCGCCAAGTTTTGCAGCCGCAATCATCATGATGCCGGAACCGGTTCCCACATCCAGAAAAGAATCTCCCCTTTTCAGATACTTTTCAATCATGTTGACGCATAGACTAGTGGTAGGATGCAAGCCAGTACCAAAAGCCATACCCGGATCAATCTCAAGAACGATTTCATTCTGACCTCTGGAATATTCGCGCCATACCGGTTTCACCACGATGTTTGCACTGATCTTCTCCGGCCAGAAATAGGCTTTCCACGATTCTGCCCAGTCCATTTCATTTATATCAGAATAAACAATTGTGCACATAATACCGCTTTCCTTTTCGAGACTTGCCAGCCTTTCTTTTAAAACCTGGCACCTTCCTTCAGATTTTTCATTTTTGGGGAAATAACCGATCACCGCAAAATGTTCGGGCTTTATTGCATCTTTTCCCCAACCTTCCGGTGGTTCGATATCCGGTTCCTCGACTACTACGCCCTGTAGCCCAAAGTCATAAAACACATTTGAAATAAGATCCGTGGCTAATTGTTTATCATTAAAATCGAATATAACTTTTGCTTCGATCCATTTCATGGTTTTATAAAGAAAGTTTCCTTTGGTGGATTAAAGTAGCCGTGTTTTATATGCGGAAAAGACTTTCGAATTCGGCTTAATAAATTTTTCATACCCACCGGCATTCCATGATTTGTGACAGCGGACATGATATTTAAGTATCTGATGGGATCGAAATTCAAATTTCGCCATTGGATCATATTTATCGGATACCGCCTTATAAAGTCCGTCAGCGCGTTCACTTCTTCCGGAGTGTCGGTAAACCCCGGACAGTTCAGATAGTTTATGGCTACAAATTTTCCCCGTTGAAGCGAAATGTCTATGCTTTTTTTTACATCAGAGAAACCATAACCCATTGGTTGAAAATATGCATCATAGCATTCTTTTCTAACGCTGTTGAGGCTTATACGAATGCTGTCAAGACCCGTGTCAAACAGGTTTTGAAGGATATCCGGTCTGCTTCCATTTGTGTTCATGTTTATTGTTCCGTCGGGTGTATCTGAACGTATTAAGCCTATGGCCGGCAAGATAGCATCGGCTGCCAGCAATGGGTCTCCTTCACACCCCTGCCCAAAGCTTACAATGCTTCGTTTTACCCTCCTTATGTGTTCAAGGGCCACTTCCGCAATTTCTTCGGGTGACGGCGTAAAAGCGATCCTGTCCTGGCTGTGAGCGATCTCGTCATTTTTCTGAAGAGAGAGGCAGCCCAGGCAACGGGCGTTACAAAGTCCGGCCGTAGGCAGCGGCGCCTCGTATCTTCCCAGAAAAAAATTCTTTCCGGCCGGACACCCATATTCCAGTGCGCATTTTTCAAGATGCTCTCTTAACCTGTTAGCCGGCATTTTTTTCTTCATCTTGCGGATTCCGGCTATAACGCCTTCGGGTTTCATCAGCCTCAAATCCTGCCGTCTTTCTTTATCCACAAGTATCACGGCGGACCTGAACTTGCCCCTGTACCATCCCACCGCACCGTATGAAAAAAGGGGCAGATATCCGGCCCCCTCGCCTTCCCTGTAGGCGCTTATATGAGAAACCACATACCCTGGTGAATTAAATACGGCGACAGGAAATATCTGCTCTCCGGGTGAGTATGGATTTTCCGCAAGGGTTTCGAAACCGTGGTTGTCCATATTGTACAGGATGGGCCTTCTGTGAGGCATAAGCATTAGTTCCCCGCCAAAAGGCATATCGATGGTTTCATCCAATGTCAGGGGAACCAGGGATGGACCGTTCATACCAACGGCTGCGTATCCTTCAAGGTCAAAAATCTCTCCAGCTTGATTCGCGACAACGGCTGTCGCGAGAGGTTTTTTCTTTTTTCCTGACTTTTGGTTCATGCTCTGGCTCGCTTTTTTCACGAGCCAGAGCGTCACAGGAACTGTGTTATTCAGCCCTCGAAGTAGAGTATACTACGTCTTCGGGCTGAA
>JAZFVY010000155.1:0-2357 GCA_036447975.1 Desulfobacterales bacterium | reverse complement strand
CTTATTTTTGAGATAGGTTCTAATATAATACAAATATTGAAATACCACAAGAATAGAAAAGGGCCGGGCTCAACCCGGCTCTTTTTATCCAAGATCACTATTGTCCAAAAAAGACTTTGATAGCTATATTTTTCACCGCAGGCGCAGAGGACGCAGAGAAAAATACTATTTCTTTTCTGCTGAGAGGGCAGAAAAGAAATAATTGAATCGCTTTTCTATAATGACAAGTAACCGCCTTCGGGCTGAAATGCCTTGTTCCTGCACCGCTCCGGCTCGTGAGAAATGCGGGTTAGAGCCTTGTAAATAGTTGCCGCTATCGGATTACGTCAAATCTGAAACATGAAATATCCGGGATAAAGCGGTTCAATTATACAAGTTGGGAGGCAGCGTGCTATTAATATAAAACTTGGCATTTTGTCAATGCTTGTGCTATGCTTTATAAGACATGAAGTATACACAACATTTTAAAGATATGATGGAAGAACGCTTAATCCAACCAACTTGGATAGAGTTGACGTTGAATGAACCGGAAAAGGTTAACGACAAACCCGATGGAACACGACATTTTTTTCGGCGAATTCCAGAACATGGAAACCGGTGGCTCCACATTGTTGTAAATGCAAAAGTTAAACCTAATAAGGCGGTCACCGTATTTTTTGACAGAGGAATGAAAGGTTAACAATGAAATTAAAGGTAGACAAAGAAAATAATGCGCTATATTTTCGATTAGATGAAAATGCGATAGTTGAATCAGAGGAAGTCCGTCCTGGTGTAATTCTTGATTTCGATAAAAATGGTCGGGTAGTTGGAGTTGAATTTCTTGACATTGCAAAACGAGCCAGTCAGGAAGAATTAACTACCTTGCAATTCCAAACGATTTAAGTATTTCAAACAATCCTGCCGAATGACTTTTCCAGCGACTTTGCGGACCAACTGATCCAGGTAGGACGGCCGTGGGGGCAGTGGGATGGATTGTCGCATTTGTCGAGCTGATCCAGCAGCTCCTTGATCTGCCTGTCGGAAAGATTCTGGTTGGCCCTTATGGCCCCGTGACAGGCCATCAGCATCAGGCACTGGTCAATTGCTTTTTCCAGGCCGGGCGTAAAACCGATTTGGGCCATTTTTTCCACTATTTCTATAATAAGGGGCTTAACCTCCCTGTTTCCCAGAAGGGCAGGCACAATCTTTACCACAAAAGTATTTCCCCCGAATGGCTCGATTACAAGGCCAAGTTCTTTAAGATCAGGGATCAGTTTTGTCAGGATATCCGCTTCTCTGTAGCCAAGATCGATTGTTTCGGGAATAAGGAGTTTCTGGGCCGATTTGCTTACAGATGACGACCGGTTTTTAAGCTTTTCAAAAAGGATCCGTTCATGTGCGGCATGCTGGTCAATCAGCACAAGCCCTTCAGCAGACTCACAGAGGATGTATGTATTTTGGAACTGGCCCATTACCCTTAAATCACCGAACCGCTTTTTCTCCCAGAGCGCAGCCTGGATGCTTGATGCTTGATGCAGGGTGCTTGATGCCGGATGTTGAATCGGGGTCACTTTTTTCGGCCTGCCGTAGTCAATCATCGGTTCTGAAATACGGAGTTTTTCTCCGGGTGGTTCTGTGTCCGGCAATCTTGCCGTGGTCCATTCGGGCCGGCCGGCAAGATCCAACACCCCTGCCACGGCCGTTTTGACCGCTTCATGAACCTTTTCCTGCTGTACAAATCTGACTTCATTCTTTGCAGGATGGACATTTACATCCACCTGATCAAAGGGGAGATTGATAAAAAGAGCCGCCACAGGGAACTGTCCCTTCATCAATCTCCCGCCATACCCTTCGAACAGGGCGTGCTGGATGATCCGGTCGCGGACAAACCTGTTGTTCACATATACATAGATGCCTCTGGAAGTGCTGCGTGTGATTCGTGGGGAGGATGTCCAGCCGGAAATTGAAACGTGGCCGGCAGAAGATTCTATTCTGTGAAGATTATTTGTTAGATCCCGGCCTAAAACATCCGCGACCCTGTCGACAGGATTTTTTGCCGCCGACCAGTTTTTAATGACTTTGCCGTTGTGAATGAGTCTGAACCGGACATCCGGCCAGCCCAAGGCAATGCTTGCAACAATGTCTGCAATGTGCCCCATCTCCGTTGAGACGGTCTTTAAAAATTTCCGCCTTGCAGGCGTGTTAAAGAAAAGCTGCTTTATGGTGACCATGGTTCCCGGGGGAGCGCCTAATTCGGAAACCTTTTTGACCTTGCCGCCTTCAACAATAATTTCGGTCCCTGCTTGAGAGTCCTCATCACGGGTTACAAGGGAAAATCTGGAAACAGAGGCAATGCTTGGAAGGGCTTCGCCTCTGAA
>JAZFVY010000154.1:0-8552 GCA_036447975.1 Desulfobacterales bacterium | reverse complement strand
TCAAAATACTCAAGGTATTCCTGTGGTTAAAATTTTCGCCTTCCTTGAACTTTAACAAAATTGAGCATTTTTCAAAGGTCTCAGTGTACTATCAATACACCTCATTCCTCAGGGCTTGCGCGCCTTGAATTTGGAGCTTATTTCTTTGCCGTCGAATGTTAATTTATTACGAAACTGTCAAGAGTTGATTATTGACAGTTATTACTGCAAAACCTGCGCAAAAAATGTACTTGCTTTCTTGCATCTGAATGAAAACTCGAGGCTTGCAGCATTTATTAACATATAATCTATTGGTTTTAAAATCAAGGAAGAAGCAAAGTCCCTCCTATTTTTCCAGGTCATTTCTAATAAAATCCTCGCTTTTTCCACCCGATTTTTCAAGGAGACATATGTCGGAAATGGTTATTTCCCTATCATAAGATTTGCACATATCATAGATGGTCAGTGCGGCTACCGATACTGCTGTCAGGGCTTCCATTTCAACACCGGTCTGATCAACAATGCGGGCCGTGGCTTTGATCCTTATTAAACTGGCTATTTTATCAGGAAAAAAATCGACGGCTACATGTGTAATATTAAGGGGATGACACATGGGGATGAGTTCCGAGGTCTTTTTTGCAGCCATGATACCTGCAATTCGGGCTGTCTCAAGAACATTTCCTTTTTTTATGGTTTGATTTAGGATCTTTTCAAAAGTTTCCGGCTTCATGGAAACTAGCCCCTGGGCAACTGCAATGCGCTGCGTTGGCTTTTTATCGGTTACATCAACCATCCTGACATGTCCTTTTTTGTCGATGTGGGTAAATTCGGACATATAAAAACTCCTTATATTCTGGAATTAAAAAAAAAGAGTCCCGCAAGCATGCGGGTGATCAGGTTTTACAGTGGGTCACGAGTTTTATCCGCCTTTGGCGTGATTGACACGGTTTAAAACCGGATTGCCTGAATGCGATAATGTTTTCAAAGGACTAAAATGTTAAGAAAACTTCTGTTTTCTTGGCAACAGTTGTTTTTATGGCATTAAGGGTGTCATTCAGTACGGCAATCACATTTTCGCGGATGTCTCCGGCAACAACAAGAAGCATGACGTCGTCTTCCACGGTTAGATGCCTGTTTTCAGCGATATCGACGAGTATTTCAATTATGCTCGACTTTTTTTTATGCGATTCAATCACCTTGTGCAGTTTTTTATGATCTACTGATACTGTCAGACCGGATATTTTCCGTCCATCACGCGAAGTACTGCGGACAACCCGGTTATGGCACAGAATCATTCCTGCCCTATGATATTCCGGATGTTTTTTAATTGTATAAATAAGACTGATTAAATTCATGGTCAACTCTTAAATTTAGATTACGTGTTACGAATTGCAAGAAGCGATTGTCAAGTATCAATTATCAAGTTCCCGGATTCGATATTTTTGGCCCTTGCCAGGTCATCAGGCGAATTAATATTATAAAAAGATAGTAGATCCGGATCATTTTGCCGCAAAATATTTTCAGGAAGTTTTTTGACGCGAACCTTTTCAAAAATCTTCTGTATTTTAAGATCTTGTTTAATAAGCTGCTGTTCAATCGGTTTAAGGCATTTCCTCGAATATACAGAACAGAGCGGTTCAAGCCCTTTGGAAGTTGCAGGTATAACAATGTCAATGTTTGGTTCAATACTGTCAAGGATGGTTTCAACCAGCTCTTTTTTGAGGAAAGGAATATCGCTAGCCGCGAAAAATGCATGCGAAGTCGTCGTAAAAAAAAGGCCTGCATGAATTCCAGCTAGTGAGCTCTGGAAAGGAAAAAGGTCGGTCACGATATTGAAGTTCCACTCAAGATATTGCAGCGGATCATTGGTAACCAGAATAATTTCTTCAAAAAGCTCTTCAAAAACACCATATATGCGATCAAGAATACGCTTTCCGCCAACGCGGATAAATGCCTTGTTTGTTCCGGAAAAGCGCGTATTTAGTCCGCCGGCCAATATCACGCCGGTACAGGGAGTTTTCATATTAACAAAGTCTTTTTGTAACATTCTAGCTTTTTGAAACAAATCGATTTCAATATTTTCAAAAAGCTACCGTGTTAAGTCTTTTTCTAAATGAATCATGAAATCAATAAAGTATGATAAAAGAAAAAATGGTGCTTTTTTGTACAATAGAAAAATTATCTGTTAAAATCAAGGCAATTTCAACGGGTTCGTGTCATACTTTAACAAGAAATATCGTATTAAATATCATATATATCTTGATCTTAGGCTTATGCGTGATATACAAAATCAAAGCAGCCTAATTGCGAAGGGATAAAACAATGAGCAAAAACCATACAATTTTGGATGCGGCGGACATAGATCGCAAACTGACAAGGATTACCCATGAGATCCTTGAGGTGCACAAGGGTGCCGACAACTTAACCCTGATCGGCATTCAAACCAGGGGTGTGTTTCTGGCAAAACGGATCCAGTCCAGGATTAACGACATAGAAGGGATTGAAATACCGACAGGTGAAATGGACATTACACTTTATCGGGATGACTGGACCCTGATCAGCCCCAATCCGGTTGTGAAGACAACGGACATTTCCTTTTCTGTCGATGAGAAACAGATTATTTTAGTGGATGATGTTCTCTTTACCGGCCGCACAACCCGGGCGGCCATGGACGCTGTTATAGATTTCGGAAGGCCGGACCGTATAGAACTTGCCGTGCTGGTTGATCGCGGCTACAGGGAGTTTCCGATCCAGGCAAATTACGTTGGAAAGTTTGTTGAAACACAGCGTTCAGAAACCGTCAATGTGTTGTTGGAAGAGCATGATGGGGTGGATAAGGTTGTTATTGAATAGGTTGATATTATGGGCACAAAAAGACACAAAGCAAAAGCTCCTAAGAGTGTAAAGATAGGAATAATCACGGTTTCGACCACCCGAACTCTAAAAGACGATGAAAGTGGGCGCTGGATCAGCAAACTTGCTAAAAAGGAGGGGCACGAGGTTGTGTTTTATCAGATTGTTCCGGACGACACAGAAACCATTACCCAAACAGTAGTTCACGGTATTGATGTCCATGATCCACAGGTAATCCTGTTGACAGGGGGTACGGGCATCAGCAGCAAAGATGTTACCATCGAAGCAGTGCGTCCCTTGTTTGAAAAGGAATTGACAGCATTCGCTCCTCTTTTTTTCCAGCTCAGCTTTGAAGATATTGATTCTGCCGCCCTTTTGTCCCGCGCCACAGCCGGTGTTGTCGAAAAAACCATTCTGTTCTGTATCCCTGGAAGCCTTAAAGCATGCAAACTTGCCTGCAAGGGTCTTATCTTTCCCGAACTGGGGCATCTTGTGAGGCATATCCTTGAAGACTAGCCCTGTGGGACTCCACCTTATTAAGGCACTTGAACCCTCTATCGGCAACCCCTCCTTACCTTTGATCAAAAGGACCTCTATCCCGATATAGTTTCAAAAGCAGCGGTCTTAAGTTTCTTGTTGGTTAGGGTTAGAAACCATCCTTTTATTGATGGAAATAAATGAATAGGGTTTGCTGCAATGAAAGCTATACATGCTCAATTCCTTTTCTGTTTTGTTTACAAAAATCATTTGTCATGATACGTGAACGTTCTTAAATTCATCGTAATCGATCTCGTATTAATGCCGCAGCTTTTGACGTTTAACGAGAGTTTAATATGTTATCATTATAAGGATAGAGGGTTAACGGACAGGCAAAATGTATCATAATCTAAGCATGACGATAAAGGTGCAAACAAATGGACATTGAACGTGAAAAGATCGATTTTGACGTGCTCTTTGTGGGGGGAGGTCCTGCAAGTCTTGCAGGCGCCATTCGATTGATGCAACTCGCAGGGAAGAAAAACATTAGCCTTGAAGTAGCCCTCATTGAAAAAGGGGCGGATATCGGGTCTCATGCCTTGAGCGGCGCCATCATTAACCCGGTGGCCTTAAAGGAACTTCTTCCGGATTTTTTGGAAAGACAATGCCCCATTGAGGCAACCGTAAGGAGAGACGAATTCTATTTTTTGACCGGCAACGGACACCATCGAATTCCGATTATTCCTAGATATATGCATAATAAAGGCTTTTACATTATCAGCCTTTCCAGGTTTACAAAATGGCTTGGCGGGATCGCCGAAAACCTTGGCGTAAACATCTTCCCTGGATTTGCGGGTAAAGAGGTTCTCTATGCAGAAGATCAAAAGACGATATCCGGAATACGCACAGGAGATAAGGGTCTTGGAAAAGACGGTCAGCCCAAGAGTAACTTTGAACCTGGAATAGATTTGATGGCTAAGGTTACGGTGTTCGGTGAAGGAGCAAGGGGAAGCCTTGTGCAGGATGTTTCAAAAAAACTTGACATTTTTGACAACAAAATGCCCCAAATTTTTGAAACCGGTATCAAAGAGGTTGTCCAGCTTCCTGAAAATAATTATTTTACTTCCAGTAAAGGTAACGATATCCACATCTTCGGATATCCCCTAGGCCTGAATACGCCGGGCGGCGGTTTTATTTACGAGATTAAAGACAACCAAGTGGCCATAGGATTTCTTGTTGGGCTCTGTTACCAGGATCCCATGTTGGATCTGTATGATCAGTTCATCAAATTTAAGCAGCATCCTTTTGTAGCAGGCATAATCAATGACGGCAAAGTCCTGGAACAGGGCGCCGGAACGGTTTCCACTGGAGGCTATTTCACGATTCCACAGCTTGCTGTCGACGGTGGCGTATTTGTGGGTGGCTGCGCATCCATGCAGAATACTCCGGGATTGAAAGGTATACATGTTTCCATGAAGTCGGGCATGCTGGCGGCAGAAGCAATTATGGAAGCATTTGAAAAGAACACCTTTACCCGGGAAACCCTCGGAATTTACAAAAACATGTTTGAGAAAAGCTGGATAAAGGAAGAAATTTTTGAGGGAAGAAATTTTGCACAGGCACTCTCGAAAAAAGGCCTGATGAAGTTCATACATCTTGGTGCACAATATTTCACCAAGGGGCGGGGCTTACAGTCGAAAATGCCGATCCAGGAAGATTTTAGGATTATAAAGTCGGCAAAGGGGAGCACTGAAGATGTCCGTCCAGTTCCTGAGAAAAAGACTTTTGACGGAGTCTTGTATGTTGACAAACTTACCGGTGTCTATCTTTCCAAAACCATGCACAGAGAGGATCAGCCGGGTCACATTGTTGTTCATGATGAGAACCTGTGCGTCAATGAATGTTTTAATACGTATCAGTCTCCCTGCACAAGATTCTGCCCGGGTGAAGTATACGAAATCGAAACCGATGAAAAGACTTCACAGCGTCGGCTCAAACTGAACCCGTCGAATTGTCTTCACTGCAAAACATGCGACATAAAAGATCCGTATCGGAATATAACATGGACATGTCCGGAGGGGGGGGAAGGTCCCGGGTATACGATGCTATAATCGACCTTTTCGCAGAATAGCGATCAGAAG
Organism: Desulfobacterales bacterium; assembly: GCA_036447975.1. Taxonomy (GTDB): domain Bacteria; phylum Desulfobacterota; class Desulfobacteria; order Desulfobacterales; family UBA11574; genus JAUVVL01. The sequence continues at coordinate 3,102 of JAZFVY010000154.1, read as the reverse complement.
CCATATCCCCATGATTGCGGCAGCTGAAAATAATATAATTCCGATCAAGGATATTCCGTAAAACAGGGGCGGTGTTTCGGAGATAACGATAAGAGCTGAACCGATGATCAGCGAAGCTATGATGATTGAAAAGGATATCCTGTTGCTGATCTGATCATGTGTTGCCAGCAAGTTTTCAAGGCCCTTGTGCTCCATTTTGAAAGAAATTCTTTGCTGCCGGATCAGGCGTGTAATTTCAAGCATATCCTTGGGAAACTGCTGAATGAATTGCAGCATTTCCGATCCGAGTGTGATCATATCGTCTGCAATTCTTCTGGGGTAGAACCTGGCAAGCTTTACCCGTTCAATAAATGGCGCTGCTTGCTTGATCATGTCAAAATGCGGATCAAGCACGAGGGCAACTCCCTCTATAGTAGTCAGAACCTTCATCATAAAAAAGATATCCGGCGGGATCATGAGGCGGTGACGGGAAGCCATTGCAAGCAAATGGTTTAATAGTTTGCCGATTTCGATATCCTCCAAGGGTTTGTAAAGATGCTGACCCATGAAGTCGGCAACATCTTTCTCAAGCATGCGGATATCAGGCTCGTCATCCCAGGAGGTCAGTTTTAGGAGCACCTGGGTTGCCCTCAATTCACGCCGGTGAACCACGCTGTCTATCAGGTCGACAAAATCTTCTCTTGTCTGTCGGTCCACTGACCCTGTCATGCCGAAGTCGAGCAGACAGATCACATTGTCGGGGAGTATAAAAATATTTCCGGGATGAGGATCGGCATGAAAGAACCCGTAATGAAATACCTGCTTTAAGTAAAAATCGGCTCCTCGGGCGGTAATGATCTTTCTGTCAAGTCCGGCCTCTTCCAGTCGTTCGATTTCTGACACCTTTATACCGTCCACCAGCTCCATGGTAAGGACACGCTCGGTTGTTGTATCTCTATAGACCCTGGGAATATAGGTGGTGGGATCGTCTAAAAAAAACCGGGCAAACCGATCCATGCTGGCTGCTTCAATGTTATAATCGATTTCTTTTTCGAGCGTCCTTGCAAATTCTTCAACGATTTTTACTGGACGGAACAGGGCCATTTCTTTTATGTTACGCTCCATCAGTGTTGCCAGATGGAGCATGATTTCAAGATCAACTTCAATAATCCTCTTGATGCCGGGCCGCTGAACCTTAACCGCAACCGTTTCACCGTCCTCCAATCCGGCCTTATGCACCTGTCCGATGGAGGCGGAGGCAAAGGGTGTTTCATCAATAAATTCAAATATTTCTTGCGGCGACGAACCGAGCTCAGTTTCGATGATTTTGCTGACCTCATTGAAAGCAAATGAAGGGACTTCATCCTGAAGTTTGGAAAATTCGCGCGTAAAATCAACCGGAATCAGATCAGGCCGTGTAGATAGAATTTGACCGAGCTTAACATAGGTAGGTCCCAGTTCTTCAAAAGCCATTCTAACACGTTCAGCCCTTGAAAGCTTTGCAAGACGGTCGCGCCTATTCCTTGAAATCAGCTGAAGACCGACTTCGATGTATTGTTCAATTTTCAGCCGTTCTAGCAGATCTCCAAAGCCATACTTAAAAAGAATAGCCAGGATCTGACGGTATCGGTTAAGATTGCGGTAGGTTCGGCCTACGACGCCAATTTTTCTTATACTAAGCATGTGTCAATAATCCACGCCCCGAGGAAGTAGTCTGCTGAATATTGGTATTACCCTAATTGATCGTAAACTATTTGGATGTGTCCGTACCTTCGCTAATTGCTTTTTTCAGTTCCCTTACCTCCTTTTTCAACCCCTTCAATTCGTCCCCGGTTACAACATCAGCCTTTTTCATAAAATCTTTAACAGTTTGTTGTACCCTTGCTTCGAGTTGCTTTTGGGTTTCATCATACCTTTTCCGAAGATCCTCCAGGAATTTAGTTCCTTCTTTTTCAGACATTTTTCCCTTTTTTACAAGTTCATTGGCCAAATCTTCTATCTCGTCCTTGGCGATGAGGGCAAGGCCGATGCCCGTCAGCATGGACTTTTTAATTATGTTGAGCATTAGAGCCTCCTTTATTAGTCTGTTTTACCTCAACTTGCCGATAACTGCACTTGCAATGGTATTTTTCTGGATTTCCTTGGTCCCTTCATAAATTTCTGTGATCTTGGCGTCTCTGTAGAAGCGCTCGACTTCATACTCCGCCATGTATCCATATCCTCCCAGGAGCTGGATGGCTTCGTCGGCGACTTCAACAGCGGCACGGGCCGCATACATTTTGGCCATGGATGTCAGCTTGGGATCGATGCGTCCCTGGTCAAAGTTCCAGGCAGCCTTGTATGTGATGAGCCTGGAAAGCTCAATTTTTGTTGCCATATCGGCCAGTTTGTGCTGGGTTACCTGGAATTGTGCAATTTTTTTCCCGAACTGCTCTCTTTGTTTTACATATGCCAGTGCGCGATCAAAAGCACCCTGAGCCGTTCCAAGGGCCTGGGCAGCTACCAGGATCCTGCTTTCATCAAAAAATTCCAGCACATGGTAGAAGCCTTTTCCTTCTTCTCCAATAAGATTTGCATATGGAACACGAACGTCTTTAAAGTTTACCTCTGATGTGGATATCATATGGATTCCCATCTTTTGTCCTGCATCGGTGGCAGACAGACCTTCGCGGTCTGCTTCCACAAGAATCAAACTGATTCCACGATAGGACGGCTTACTTGCTGGATCGGTCTGGCAGAGAACACAGTAAAATCCCGCAAGTTCGCCATTGGAAACAAATATTTTTGAGCCGGTTATTACCCATTGATCCCCGTCCTTTTCTGCTGTTGTGTCCATGAATGTGATGTCAGAACCATGATCAGGTTCTGTAAAAGCACCTGCAGAAAGTATCTTACCCTCAGCCACAGGCGGCAGGAATTTTTCTTTGAGCTCATCGCTGCCAAAACGTAAAACACATTCAGATGCAAAATTTGCAAGGATCAAAGCAGCGCCGATGGAAGAATCACGACTACAAAACTCCTCAGCTATAAGAATATTCTCCAGAACACCAAGTCCCTGACCGGAATATTTTTCCGGAAAGTGAACACCGATAAATCCAAGATCAGCGGCCTTTTTCCAAATCT
>JAZFVY010000153.1:0-10698 GCA_036447975.1 Desulfobacterales bacterium | reverse complement strand
TCCCCATTTTTTCTTCTTCATCCTTGGTATTGTGCTGCAGAATGAGGCTGATACGGTTGTTTTCCTTGTCAAAAAAAGACCATTTCCAAGCAGTAACCACGTGAAAAGGATCTCCGCGCCACTCGACAGGCTCATCGAAACTCTTTTTAAAAAGCTTTAACAGCGTGTCATAGTACTTTCGGGTCGAATCGGCATACTTGAGCTTGATGCGAACGATTTTACCCGGTACAGAACACGTCCCGTAACTAATGAGACCACTTTTGAACCCTTCCACCCTATCAATCTCCACTTCCATTATAGACTCCATATGACGGAGGGGAAGGGCGGTCTTCATCTTAATCAGCTTTTCATACTCGGCGATGTTTTTGCCCAGCACAAATCCCCCAACCTGGTGAGGTGTCTGGGCTACGCAGATACTGGGTAAAAGAAATAGGGCTAATAACATCCCTATCAAGGTTTGTGTCTTCATTTTTGCTCCTTTAATCAAAAGAAACTTGAAATGGTAATGCAAAAAATCATTATCCTAATATTGAATATTGTCTGTCGATTGTCAATATGCAAGGCGGCCCAAAGACTTGAGGATTAGAGCGAATCCCATTGCAAACATCCCGGTCAGTCCCATGCCGCATGAAAAACCAGCCAGAAGGACCGGGGCATATTGGCGCCACATGGCACCGTAACGCTTTAAAAAGAAAAAGCGACCCAAAAACGCCCCGACCACCTCCAGGATAAACCCATGGGGAGTGCTCTGGCCCAGCCCCCGAACAACACCATAAATCAGTAGCACCGGGAGGCCCAGTACACTCAACAAAATATAAGTCACAAGGCCGAAACCCAGGCCCGAAAGGACATAGCTTCCTTTCAAAGCCTGAAAAAAGAGAGAGTTGCCTTCCAGGGTGGAGGTCTGCATCAACAGGGTGTTTAAGGCCTGGAGATGCCATAATTCCTGGGCGTAGGGGTATTGACTGGATGGTATAGGTGCCAGTCGCCAGATAAACTGGGAAAAGAGCAGACTCGCCACCATCACCACCGGAAAGACCACGATTTCCGCTTTAATGATTCCGCGGATGCTGGTTCCGGTCAGCTCAATCTGGCGAAAATGAACGGTGGCTTCACCATAGTTGTGGATCGGAATGGGAGCATACCAGATTTCAATACCTTGATAACCGAAGAACTTCGCACCTGCGATAAAACTCGCTTCCCGAACAAGTGGGAGGCTCACGAACTGTCCGGCAATTCCCTCCATTCGCGCAGTGATGTATGAAATGATGGGTGTATAAACAAAACCGTAGCCAAGGAAGAAGATCCAGGGAAAGTTAGGAACGAGCCAGACACAGAGGCCGACGTATGCCAAAGTTGAAAAAACATAAATCCCGATGGAGATCCAGAAATTGAAATCCCCCCTTCCGGGCGGCGGGTGAAACAGATCTCGCAAGCTCCCTCCCTGCCCGGAACCTTTCTGTCCAAAAGAACGCACCACGGACCAAACACCCACAAATGCGATGGCAAGCCCCAGCCCGATTCCGAAGCTCATGTAAAAATCAAAATTGTTGGAAAAGATCGTATCTACGGTCCCCATTCCCATGTGCCAGCGGTGCAAAATTCCTTTGCTGTATAGAACCGGGTTGAGCACCATCGTAATCAAAATCCCCACTAGCCCTCCCATCACCGCCCAGAAGGGAAGAACCATTCCAATAAATATGAGTCCTATGTCTAGTTGAATTCCGGTGGCCACCGCTGGAAGCACGCTTTCGGTATGGCGCGTGAGCTCAACCCACGGGATCGGAATCAACCGTATGGGTTCTGTAAAAAGAAGGCCCGAAACAGTGGGCAAAAGAACATAGATGCCGCCAAAAGCCAGTCCGATGACCCCGCCTATGGAAAAAACTCGCCATTTCCAGCTCTTTTTTTCTTCGGTGGACTCGGCCAGAGCCATGGTACCCAGAGCCCCCACCGGCGCCATAGGAAAAGGGAGTTTCTCCACATCCGAGGTGATCCGGTAGAGGGCATACCCCAGCCCGAAATGATCGATACGCTGAATGATCTGGGACCCCACCAGCAAGAGTATAGGAATCATCCAGTCGCGGTGAAAAAAAGTTCTTTCAATAAGGGACATGGATTCGGCCGGGGGTGCCACCCATGTGGGGATGAAATCGGTCAACCCTAGCATAAGTGCAGCATCGGACTGGACGAGATACTGGCTCCACAAAAGACCCTGGAACGGAGAAGCCAGAGCGGCTCCTGCCATATAGTAAAGAATAAAAATTTCCTGCTGCTTAAGTTCTGTGTAAGATCGTTTTGCGATTTCGGCAAAGAGGATAATGGTAACCCAACGGGCTGCAGGACCTATCCCGGTTCCGATGACCAGCTGAAGATACATACTTCCGGGCATCATGAGAAAACCAATGAAGATCGCTCCAACAATGGCTTTCCAGTCAAAACCTTCTTCAAAATGCTCAGGAGGTTTTAAAAGATCCCGGTATTCTTTGAGTTCCTTATCATCGTACATGAATGAAGCCCGTTTTTTCCTGAAAAACTCACAACCAAATCAACTTGGCAGCACCAGGTAACTCGTGTCAGCAAACAACCCTATAAGGGCCCAAGCACCACCCATGAAAAAATCGCCAACTACAAGACCGACAAATAAATAGCGGAACTTTTTGAACAGGTTTATTCCGCCGTACCGTATGCAAAGTGCGTTGCACAACCATCCTACAAAAAAACTGAACCAGAGAATACGCATTGCTGAACTGTAAGCGGTCAAATAACCAAGAGGATGGAGCGGCCACCAGTAGATTCGGTGATAACAAATCACTAAAACCAGCATTACAAACGCCCCGGCCATTGAAAAGATAATTACCCAGGAGCCGGCTTCCACCGGTGACTCTATTAAAGTATAGATGTTCTCATAAACCGTTACGGTGGTCCGGGTGGCCCAGTCAAGTTGTAGTTCTCGGACACCGAATTTGTAACAAAGCGCCAGCATCGCAACAAATGAAACCACAACACCTGCAATAAGTGTGATTAATATACCGCCAAAGATCGCTCCCCTGTTGGGCAAATTTTGGGTAACTTTACTGGCATGAAGCAAAGAAGGCATGAGAGATTCACGAAGGTCAACAAATAAGACCTTTTGGATCACACCCGCAATAAGAAGTCCTATACTGGAAAAAAATCCAGGGCCAAAAATAAAAATGAGGCCGTCGATAGGGGCAGTTGTCAAAGTAAAATATGCAATTCCTCCCTGGCAAATAACACGGGTTGCTACGAGCATGACCATGAAACAGGCACCTATGAGTAGAAAGGAGGCCATAAAGGGCATTCCATAATGATTGGTCCAGACCATGATACAAAGCGAGCCGATTACAAAACCCCAGAAAGAGCCTGTGGTGGAAAACCATTCTGTCCCTGAATCGTCTCCCCGTCTTAAGAAAACGGCATGGCGCACCACATCTTTAATATGGTGACGGGCCAGCCAGAGGAGAAAAATGAAGAAAATTCCGTATGCCCCTATCATCTGTGTCTCCTCGGGCCGGGAAAGGGTGGGGCCGAATGTAACCCCCAGCGCAGCGGCAGGGATGTTGTACCCGAAAAGACTCAACAACCCCATCAGCAGCCCTCCCAATATAAAAAAGAACCAGAAGGAAAATGAGATCTGTTTTGATGTAAGAAAGGCAAAACCGATAAACGCAGGATATATATAGATTTTGAGCTTGTGGAACCCGGAAAAGAGTCCGTATTTCGGAAAATATGGGCCAGCCAAAATCAGTGAGGGAACCTGGGGAACAGTAGGAAAATAAAAATGTAGACCATTGATTAGATGGAGTACCACAGGGACCAATAAACCGGCTAGGAAAAAACGATTGGCAAGAAAGCGACCAATGCCGTTTTTATCCAGGGCTTCTTCAAGCAACTGAGGAACTCGGAGGAGAGGAAAATTCATCCTTTCGTTCTGTATCGCCTGTCTGCTCATCAGGTTGACTAGACATATCATGACCATATAGCAGAGGAGAATAAAACAACCCCAGGTAATAAGCGGTTGAAGCCAGAAGGACCATGGAATTTGCTGGAGTACTTCCCACCACCCCATCCTGCGCCCTCCAGCAAGACCATTGTAGATGCCCTCAATGGCTTCCTGATTCTGAGGATACCAGGCATTAGGAAGAAGGGGAAAAAGAATCTCTTCCCATCGGTTTTCCACGCTGGCTAAATGCAACGGAGCGGTTAAATTAATAAATAACGTACGAACCAGACCCGTGTATGCGATCCCGGAAACAATGACCATCTGGATCCAGGCCACCAGAAGTTCTTTTCCGGTGAGCAAGGTTTGGCTTTTAAACACCTTCCCGACCACGGCTAGTAAAATGGTCAGCCATAAAAGAATAAAAAAAGGGGCCAGTGGAAAGTGCCCTCCTCCAAGCGGAGTGCCCTGGCGGTAAGCATTATTAAACGGGGTTACTGCACAGATAGCTACAGCCAGAAATAGTCCCAATATGAGAGCCCTCAATCGAATTCGATCTCCTGCCCTTATAGGATCATCCATAGTTGAAGGATGTTCGACAATGTTGTCCTGAGTTTTTTCCATCTCTACGATACAACCTGATCGAGATTATGCCCAATCTTTTTTATATAATATTCCAGCAAGTTATTGTAATAATCCTGAGCTGATTCGTTCAGAGATCGCCATACCAGTAGCTGCTTTCGGAGATCATTGAGAAAAGTCTTGTTGATTCGTCTCCAGGCATTGACCTCGCCGGCCTTTCTCACAAGCGCAACCTTGAGCTCCAGAAATCCGGGGTTTTCCACAGAAGGGCAGAACTTTATATCCACTTGTTGCATGATGCCAAAATCGAATGGGGATAGCCATACGTCCATGCGAAGATGGAAACAAAATTGATTCTTGCAACCATTGTCGGTGCAATCATAATGCCCATTGATAGCCCTGACAAGCATGGGGCACAGAGAGGCAACTTCAATATTTCCAGTTGAAAAAATGCCATGGGAAACATCCTGATGTCCTTCAAAATATTCCAAAAGATAACCACCGATACTCTGACGCTCCAAGTATTTCATCATAAAAGGCAAGGTGATTTCTATAATATTCCCTTCGGGTTCTGGTAATGTCCATGATCGTTTAACGTCAGGAATGGCGATTTTCGCCGCCACCCTGGACGGATAGATCACCGAAACCAGTACAACCAGAATCACCAGGGTCATTGCCCCTATTCCAGCCAGGGAGGAATAGTTGACCGTTATGCCCGCCCAAAGGGAAGAACCGCCAAATAAGCTGGCACTAATCTGAGCCAGCAAATATCCGAGAACCACACTTAATACGGCATAGGCCATGGCTTCGGCAATGAAAAGGAAGGAAACATGAGAGGGTGCCAGACCAACCGAAGTATAGATGCCGATTTCGCGCTTCCTTTCGTAAACACTCCCAATCATGGTATTTAAGACAATGAATATCGAGATAAGTAGAGGGATGATAATATTGGGTATACCGCTGTAACTCATGGTATCGCCGGCATGGTAAAGAAATGTGCCACTGGATTCCCCGCTAAAGAGGGCGAGGCCGAACCGATCCACTAAGTTTTGGGGCGTGATCCGGATCGCTGTTCTGGGTTCAAATCGGACGGCCACGCCTTTGAGTTGACCTCCTGCGGCCAGAAGTGTCGAATAGGGAATAATCACGGTGAGATCTCCGGGGATATGCTGGTATCGACTCTGGAATGTCCATACATCTTCTCCTGATTCCAGCGCTTCCATCTCCACTTCTGTCAATTCCGTGGAGACCTCGCTCGAGAAAATAACCGGTGTAAGAGGTTCTCCATCCAGATCGAATCGTTTGTGGAGTCTTTTACCGGAGAAAGTTCCCACCACTTCAAAGGGAACACCCCACAGGTTTATGACTGCGTTCTGCGGTTGCCCGGAATCAATACCGAGTACCCTGGCCATACGTTCAGGCAAAAGAACCGCGTGCCGTTCTTCTTCCCTAAACCATCTTCCGCTCACAAGAATCTCGTCAAGTCCGGTGACATCGACCTCTTCGGCAGAAAGACCCACTAGACCGCGAGCTTCAGAAAATCGATCTTCATATTGCACAGGCACTCGCGTTGCCCGGGTTCTTTCTCCGGTTTCCAGCCACACCCGCGGCGCAATTACGCCTCCTTTCCCAAATGCGTTCGATAAAATATCCAGTGCCTCGACAGGCAGGCTCCGCCAGTTGACATTCTTTAACAGCATACCCCGGTAGGGTACGTCGCGCTGGTACAGGATCCGCGTATGGTGACGCAGGCTTTTGACTGTGGTAAAGCTCATGATCGTGAAGGTCAGTATGATCAATGTGATACAGGTTAGTGCTGTACGTATGCGCCGGCGCCGCAGATTGCTCACCCCAAGAAAAAAAGCCGCCGCAAATGCCTTCCAGCGACTGACCTCTGCAGGCTTTAAGTGTCTTGCCCGACGCTGGAGGAGAATCATTTCCTCTTCAAAACGAAAAAAGATGATTAATGTCACGATCAATGAAAGGCCCATGATAAAAAAGGCCAGGATGACTACTGTCGGGGTATAGGCAAGTTGAAACGCTGGATGAACGTTATAGATTACGGTGATGAGAAGAATCAGTATTGCGCAAAATGCGATGATTCTTTTATGAATATCTGAATATGAGAAGATCAGTCGTTCCATGCAGAACGCAAATGGAACAAAAAGGGCAATATAGAACAGCACCCCGAACAGAACATCCTTTTGTGTTTTTTCAACCTGGTTGTAAGCACGGCCGGCAAGAGCCCATGACGTGGAAGCTGCTTCAGAAAATCGATCATAAATTTTTTTCTCAAATGCCAGCTCGGCCTCTTTCAATGCAGCACGTCCCCTCTGCTGAAGCTCTCTAACCTTTTCATTGAAAATGCCATGTCTTTCGAGGTTTGAAATCCGGGGCCCGAGCAACGCCCACATGTCCCATGCCGTTTTAAATGCCGTCTGATGTATGAACGGCCATTCGTCCACAAGATATCCGACCCCTTCCGGGCGGGTCTCGGTGGCGTTGGTCAGAATCATTTTCTTGCGGAGAATTGTATCGGAAAGCGTTAGTTTGAGACGTGTTCCTGGTTCTAAAAAGATGGAACTAATGATTGAGGAACGGGTGTCGATTCTGCTGTACCAGTATCGTAAGAGATCTGCTTCCCGTCGACCGTCAATGAGCTGGAGCTTTGTCATGTACCGGAAGTTGCGCGGCTCAAGCAGGTTAAAAAGAGTGGTTTGCTTGCAGGCAAACATGATGAGACTCGTTTCCATTGATTTCCGTCGCATTTTGAGTCGATAGGCCGGTTTTCCCGTTTGCTTTTTGTCTATGGCCCATACCACTGATCCGGTGGGCGGATCAAACCGGTATCCTTCGATAATGACCTTGTCCAAGACGAGTTTATTGGTAGCCACCCCTTTTAACCGAAATGTTCCCATTGTATCGACCATATCATAATAGCGCCCCGGGCCTTGAAAGGCCATGATCACAGTTCCAGAAGCGGGTTGATCGGCAAAAAGTTCCCCGTGACGGAGAATATTTGCCCTGCCGGTTACGGTGGCAAAACCGTTTACGGGTAAATCACCGGAATGGAGCTGTGGAGCGTCAACAAGAAATGCTATCATATCACACACAAGTGCGCCCTGCTTAATGGCATATTCAAGGTTCATATAATTGGATATGTCGTAAGGTGTTCCCCACATGGGTCTTGCGTCATGACTTGTTACAAAACTCAACCCCAGGTATCCTGCCAGAGCGCTCACTTCACCTCCCAGGGGAGGGTGGTCAAAAAAATAGCTTTGCCAAGGTTTAAATTGGTTTGGTCGTAAGGTATCCTGAAATATAGATTGAATCCCTTGGGATTTCTCGATTTTTAATGCTGCCTGTTTCAGAACCTCGTCTATTGTACTGTAATGGATCACCCGATTGATTTTCGGTTTCAAGGGGTAAAGCCAACCCTTGTTGAAGGCACCGAAGCCGTCCCCATGGCTGGAAAGGTGAAGTGACACGATCGCGGCAACCTCCATTTTCTCCATAAGAGACCGAAATTTCAAGACGCTTTTGAGCATTTCCAGCTGGTCTGTTACATCGGAGAGGATGGACGTATGATCTTTCCTGGCCATGGGAATCAAGCGCTTCAACGCTTTTTCTTCATCCATGGAGAGGTCATTAAAGCGGGTACGCCAGCCGAGTCGCCGGATTAACAACCTTTGCCGAGCCAGATTAGATATGATATCCTGGTTTCCCAAATCCTGTTTCTGCATGCGAAGCGTTATGAGACGCCGGGAAATCCCATCCACCTCGGTCTTGATCCGATCCGCCAAAGCATCTTTCAAACGGCTTTCCGAAGTCTGATCTCCAATGTCCAGAAAGTGTGCACGCTCAAGCACTGCAAGCATCATAAGAGTCATATTCATGGTAGTTTTGAGCTTTTCCATCTTTTTTTTCAGCGGCTTAGACTCTAATCGAAGGCTCCAGATCAACTCACGCATACCGGCCAATGTCTGACCGTGACCGCTGGTCGCCAGCAAAAGGACGGATCTGGCCGGTGGATTTTCCTTCAGTACTCGAGCAAGCTCTAGAAGGGTGGCCACACTAGTGGCCTCATCGGCACCAGGTGATCGACCAAAAACCATGGCGGTGCTGTCGTAGAAGGCTTCCACAATCACCAACTTATTTTTCAGTGTTGGATCAATTCCGGGAATAAGACAGTAGATGTTCCTGCTAAAGGCTTTTTGCCAAGTGATATCAGATGTGATGCGAACTTCGGCAGTAACACGACCTTCGACAATTGTTTCAAAAGCGCCGAACAGCTTACGTGCCCGATCTATAGAGATGTGGAAACGGGGAAATTGAATTGGGGAAAGCTCTATTTTTTCTTCAAATAACATTTTGTGCGTATTCCCCCGATCCACATAGATCAGGGCTTTTGCACCGAGTGACGCTGCATGGAGCCAGTTTTTCCCAGAATCAAGTTCCATCAAGACAATGGTACCGGCAACTGTTTTACCGTTGAATTTTTCCGTCTCACCCGAACCGACGTAGATCAAAGGGCCCTTTATCCCCTTCGGTGAAATGGTCTCTGGTGTAATGGCATTTACCTTCAATGGGTGTATGGGAAATCCAGATGCTTTACCAGGCAGGAAAAGTGTGCTGCCCCTATCCTGAAGTACGGGTACTGAAAAATGATGAGAATCCACGTGGCTAAAACCCAGCTGAGAAAATCTCGCCAGGATGTATTCGGCGGCTGCACTGCTTCCAGGGGTACCAGTACTTCTATCCCCTAGAGAAGATAGTGTATTAATGGCCTCCACAAACGTATTTGAAGGAAATTTCTGGGTTTCTGCCTTAACGGGAAAACATATCCCAAGAACCCACAAAAGAATCAAGACGATCATCCGTTGTCTTGCTGAGCTTATATTTGACCTGGGGTGCGGGTTATTGAATGCTCGATGTTCGGTGTTCGATAATGAGTGCATAAATCGTCTCAGAATGGACGGAACCTTTCACTGCCGCCGAGATAGTCAGATATTCATTCGTTCAGATTTTTTTCCTTCCTTCTCATTTCCGGATATCGATCTGACCCAGTGAAATGGAGAGCTCTTTACGATCTTCGATTTTGTCGATACGCCCGTCGCGTATCCAGACCACCTGGTCCGAGACATTCAACATCTTAATATCGTGGGTGGCGGAGATAACCGTCATATTTCTTTCTTGGCTCAGATTCTTTAAAAGCGAGATAATTTCCTCTCCTGTGTTCAGATCGAGATTCCCCGTGGGTTCATCTGCCAGGATAATGGCAGGATCATTGGCAAGGGCTCGCGCAATGGCCACGCGCTGCTGTTGACCTCCCGAAAGTTCAAATGGCTTATGACGAAACCGATCTCCCAATCCTACCAGCTCCAAAAGCTGTATTCCTTTCTCCACTGCCTCATCATTGTTCATCCCTGCAAAAATCATGGGGAGTGTAACATTCTCCAGGGCAGTCATGACATGGATAATGTTAAAGGTTTGGAATATGTAACCGATTTTCCGGCACCTGAGCCAGGCCAGTTCGTAGGCATCGAGCTGGGCAATGTCGACTTCGTCAATAAAAACTTTGCCGGATGAAGGCTTGTCCAGACCACCAATCATGTTGAACAGGGTACTTTTACCCGATCCTGACGGTCCCATAATAGAAATGTATTTTCCTGTGGCAACCGCAAGATCCACCCCTTTCAGGGCGTAGACCTCGACCTTTCCCAGCCTGAAGGTTTTGGTCACCTTTGAAACGCGGACGATGTTATTGTGATCTATCATAGTCTGTTACTTTTGAAGTTTCTTCCAGCGTCGACATACAATTAAAAAGACAGATTTACTCAGTGTTCCACCCGCATTGCTTCAACAGGCTGCATTCTGGACGCCACAATGGCAGGGTACAGAACCCCGACCATGCTCAATAAACATCCAAAAACTATAGCAATTAAGATGGATCCTGCCACATCTGTCCATTGTACTGCTGTAACAGCTACAAAACCGAAACGAAAAACAGCATTAATCAAGGCAAAAATTCCGCCTGCTAGAGCCCCAACCCCGGCTCCTGCGAGGCCTTGTATGCCGGCTTCCAGAAGAAAAAGCCTTAAAACGAACCTGTCCAAAGCGCCAAGACACTTCATGGTTCCGATTTCCCGGAAACG
>JAZFVY010000152.1:0-2220 GCA_036447975.1 Desulfobacterales bacterium | reverse complement strand
GGAATAGTTTTCTTTCACTATTGTCATCCCAAGAATCCAAAGTCCGACAATGTTTAAGCAATTCTTGAATATCTTTTAACAATTCATCTTTTCTGCGGAAGTATAAGGAATAAATGCTGAATCCGCTTATTCCCAATATTAAAGATAACAAAGAAATTATGGGTCATCGTGTCGGAGTGTGGGTGATTTTATATCTCTTTGAGCATACAGGTAAGGATTTTCAGTCTGAGATATTCCTCGTCGCGTAACCCGTACGCTTTCCTCTGAATGACCCTGATCTTGTTGTTCAATCCTTCAACGAAACCCAAAGAGACTTTGTTTTCCGGCTTGCTGTAAGCTGCAATCCCACTCCAGTGCCGCTCGATCATTTCTGCAAACTTCTCATAAGGCTTTAGTCTCTGCCATTTGAGCGACTGCTTCCAGTTGTCGAAGAACCGTCGGGCCCATCCCTCGGTCTGGTAACTCCATAACTGACCAAAAGACTCCCTTAAAAGATAAGCTGTATTAAGCCGCTTGTTTGCAGTGAGCAATTTCTTCAGCGCCTTTTTCCCATTAAGCGTCAGATTCTCACGGTTCGATAACAGCGTGTACTTCTGCCCCTTGATGTAGGAGCGATCTTTCCCTGATAGCCGGGTGTATTCCATCTTGCGCACTGTATCCAGCGCATCTCCAAGATGTCTCATTACATGGAATTTGTCATAAAGAATGGCGGCACCGGGAGCATTATGCTGAGCCGACTTCGTGAATGCCTTCCACATGTCCATGACTGCCAGCTCTATTTTCTTTGTTTTCTTAGGCCCAAGCCACTCGTAGAACATATCCATGCTTGCCTCAGAGCGATCTTCCCCGCCGTACCAGATCGGCTTGCCTCTTTCCAGGTCGCTGACCACGATACGGTACGTATGCCCCTTCCTCAGCGATATTTCGTCTATCCCGATTGCCCGTGGAGCAGCTACCGGATTTCTTCGAAGCTGCTCCTGCATATATCCTTTGTCCAGGGCTTTGACTGCATGCCAGTCCAGTTTCAACTCTTTGGCTACATCCTTGATGGTCATGGCCCGACACTTGCGTCCTACAGAGTAGGAAAACCGCTTCGTATAAAAGGGGTTGTTCGCCAGCCAGGGAAGTTTTTCCCTTTTCACCTTGCCACACTCTTTGCAGCGGACCCGCCGGACTTCCACTTCCAGATAGATCCGGGCATCCCCGCAGGACATATCCCGTATACGTCGCACTGTCTTGTCGTAGTAACTGCGATGCACGGTACCGCAGTAACCGCATGCTGTTTTTTTTGGGTCCTCTCAAGGCGGATAACCCGTGCCTTGGGATCTCCAAATACCCCCTTTATTTTAGATCGCGGCCGAAATCCGGGGAATTGGTATTCGTCCAGTAATCTTCTCTTTTTATCCATCCACAAATCATACAGTTTTATCGGCCCCTTTGAAACCCCTTTTATCCTTATCTGTTGCCATGTTTTACTGATTTTAAGTCTTCAGATCACCCACACTCCGACACGATGACCCATTTTTTAAAAGCTTTTCAATAAATAAATTAGGATCAGACAATAAGTCAGAAAGCGTATTCTTAAGAAAAACTATCCTTCTCATTAAAAGGCCCTTAATTCCCTTTTAGGGAGTATGATGAAAAAAATAATAGAATGCTTGAGCGTTGCTATTGCTTTAATTTTTTTATGTGGTTGTTGTTGCGTTTCACTACCAGCGTCAGGGGGAATAAAGTGATATAGGAAGAGGTACGTTGGGAGATGATGGTTCGAGTTCTCTTGAAAAGGGTACGGTGCAATAGCTGGAGTTCTTTTTTGTCAACAGGAGCCGATGCTATGGTTCAGCAGACAAAACTATATCATTATATGGTTTTGTTCCCTCTAAGGCTTTTGGATTAATCATTAATCTTTCCCATCCATTCGGGCTGAATTCTATCACAGCATAGGAATCTTTTTCACTGTCCAAATCGGACAAATATATAAATACAACGAATGTTTGGCGTTCCTTGTTGCCATTCTCCCATATTTCTATGGCCGTTCTTAAAAGTGAGGTAACGGATGGTACGTGCTGTTCATTCACAACTACCCTCAAAGCCATGCAAGACCTCCCGAGGCAGGAAGTATGTTCTTTCAGCACAACTTTATAATTGAGCATAGAAGAAGATTTTACAGAGGGTTTGTTTGATGCAGGGGGATCAGGTGTGAGGAGAGGAGCATACACA
>JAZFVY010000151.1:0-2847 GCA_036447975.1 Desulfobacterales bacterium | reverse complement strand
ATAAACAGATTTTGCCACAGGCACACCGGTGTCAGGGTCAACAAAATTCTCCAGCCTTGCCTGAACTGACCTGACCACTTCAGGGTATTCTTTTTGTGAAACAACCCCCTGACCTTCACGGCCGTCAAGATTTATATAGATGCTTCCCAGCCCCAATGCATAGGCCCGTGTCCGTTTCCAATCAACGTATTTAAACAACGGCCCTCCCTCCCTGTCAGATGCGTCGGGTTTCTCCTTTAACGCCATAAACCCGTTTCTGACCAGCCAGGTATTGAGGTGGACCGCCTTTCGGAACG
Source organism: Desulfobacterales bacterium (assembly GCA_036447975.1). Lineage (GTDB taxonomy): Bacteria > Desulfobacterota > Desulfobacteria > Desulfobacterales > UBA11574 > JAUVVL01. Next base: position 2,551 of record JAZFVY010000151.1, on the reverse strand, counting down.
ACGTAAAACCATGATCAGAAAAAACCATTAGCAGGGTCCGGTCATCCACATGCTTGACGACTTTTCCCAGCACCCGGTCGAGCCTCTTGTAATAACCTTCCATGATGCCGCCGTATTTCCCGGCATATGAATCGTCATAAGCCGGATGGGTGGAGTCCTGGGTAGCCCAAAAGATATGCTGAATGCGGTCTGTGGTGAAAAACGCAAAGGCCAGAAGCCCATGCTTGAATCTTTCCAGCTCATACCAGAGCATAGCTTCCTGTTCGCTCACGATTTGGTCACACATTTCGATAAATCCTTCATCACTCAGGCGATTTTCGGTGAGCGCTTTGGTATCTTCAGGGATACCGAGGGTGTAATAGGGCCCGAATTGCTCAGCCAACTCCTTTGCATAGTTCTCAGGTTGTGAAATCGGGAAGCACGGGTCTGTGGGGTCCACCTGTATCGGTGTCATATACAAAGCAAAAGTAGGTCCTATGGATTGCAGGTAGAACTTACAAAGTCCTTGAACCTGCTGAAAAAATCCTACATCAAATTTGATGATGACCCACGGACTCCATCCCTTCTCCTGGATCTCGACCTTAACATCCTGCAACTCAATAACACCACGTTTTCTGCCTTTATCCAGGTTAAGGGTGAACGGAACCCTGGCCGGTTTTTTGCCTGTAAGACCGCTGACCATAGGCCCCTCGATTTCGGTTTCTATCCTGCCGCCTGATATTTTTACGGGAACTACTTTCTCATGCCCCTCTTCGTTTTTGTCGATTTTTCCCGTGGTATAAAAGGCGTATTTCCCCAGGCCGCCCTTGATATCGGGCACACCCAGTCCGGCAAGGATGCGGGACGAAACCTTTGCAGGCGGAAAGGTCATGGGCCATTTCACTACGGTTGACGGAATGTCCGCCTCCGCCAATATTTCCCAGAAGGCCATGGCTTTTCTGGGGGGCTCGAAAGAAGGTCCGGTGAGCTGCATCCCCCCCTTTTTTATTCGCAGTACTCCCAGGTCCGGCAAGTATTTTCGGGGATGGCGAATAATAAAGTCGAAAACCCCGTGTTTTCCGGGATTTTTGCCCGTTGCAATGGAAGACCATGCCACCGGGCTCTGAGGGGGGTTGCTGGTGGCCAGCGCCGAAAAACATCCGGAATGTGCGAGGCCGGCAAAGTTTGGCAGCTTTCCTGCTTTCATCAGACGCTGCATAATTACAAAATCAAAACCGTCTATCCCCAGGACAATGGCTTTCTTGTTCACGGGCTTTCCTTTTGTGCTGAAATCGGTACAGCCTGAAAAAGCTGTCAGGCCAAGGCTTAATAAGATGGACTGTATTAAAAAATCTCTACGGGTTATCATTGTGTTTGATTTATTCCACCGGGTTTTCTTTGCGGGATTTGAATCTGCTTACAATCGAAGTGAACAATCGTTTTATTGGACGAAATAAAAAGCCGAATGCCACCGCACCAGCACCGATAATATATGCCAGGGCTGAAAAAACAACACTGCCGGTGCCGGGATCGATATACGCCCACACTGGGACTGCATGGCAAAACAAAATGAGCAGCGTACATGAAAAGTAAATATACATCGCGATTTTCTCCATAAAATCGGTTATAGTCCATCTGAGTATTTCGTAATCACCAATTGCCTGTCAACTGTTTATTGCAAAACGATGAATGTTTTCAAGGGAAAAACAAGGATGTTATCCTCTCTTTTTCTCTTTACAATTTATAAATTTTCAGTATATATAATATAAAAATCAAGATGCCGGAAGTTAGCGTATATGTGATATATTATAAATAGTGTCCATCCAGAGGTTGTTGTATGAAGCGTTTTCTTGCGCTCGTGTTCGTGAATATTTTTTTAATAATGGGACTCAATGCTTCTGCCGGGGCGCAGTGGTGGCAGGACAAAGCTTTGAGGGAAAAGCTTCAGCTTAAGGAACAGCAGCTTCAAAAAATGAACCGACTTTTCAATGCCTATAAGGAAAAGCGCATCGAGCGCTCCGCTGAGGCACAGAAGCTGCAACTGAAATTGAACAACCTGCTGACACAGGAAAAACTGGACGAAAAAGCCGTGGATCAAACCCAGAAAACCCTGATTCAGGCGCGAATGCAGATGTTTCAGGAGATGTTGGGGATGAAGCTTGCGGTGCGCAAGGTGTTAATGCCTGATCAGATCAGGCTGCTTCTTTCCGAGGATGCTAGAATTTTTTCAACGCAAAAAAGATGGGCCGGCATGTCTGGAAGGCGTCCGACCAGAGGCCGGGTTGTCATCAATAAAAAGGAAAAGAAATAACAGCTGCATCATTATTCAACCATCATTTGAAAAAGGAGGGCAAAAAAATGATGCGCTATTCTTTGATTATATGTATGGTTTTAATTTTATCCTTGACCGGGACAGCAAGCGCCCAGGTTCTTATGCCGGCTGATTTCGGAACAGTTGGAACTAGATCAACTTATAGGTTAACATACTTTAATATTTTTGGACCTTATGGGCCTTATCCTGGAAGTTGGCCGACGTATTTAGCTGTTGGAAAAACATATCGCATTAATTTCC
>JAZFVY010000150.1:0-4405 GCA_036447975.1 Desulfobacterales bacterium | reverse complement strand
TATTAATTCCATTATATTCACCGCTTTAAGAGACCTTTAAATAACTGACTTGTCGGGGAGATATATCGAAAATTTGTCCTCAATTAAGCGTAATGGGTGATCAGATGTAAATTAACACAGGTCATTTATCACGGCTTCTAGTTCTTTTATGGATATTTGATCCACGAAGGAATTGCCGATATTGTTGAGCAGCACGAAATATATACTGTCTCCTTTGCGCTTTTTATCCTTTTGCAAAGCATCAAGCACCGTTTTTATGTCTGATTGAATTCTGGTGGGAAGCTTCAGTTTATGGAGCAGTTTTTTGATCCTTTCGGCATCTTGAGTCGGCAGGCGCCCTCTTTTCACGGAAAGATCTGAAGCCATCACCATGCCGGCACTGACAGCCTCCCCATGAGGGACACCGGTGGTTTTTTCAATGGCATGTCCGAATGTATGGCCAAAATTAAGTTTGCGGCGTTCCCCTTTTTCCTTTTCATCCCTGTTTACAATGGCTGACTTTATTACGATAGAATCATATACCAGCTTTTCTATCACGCCGACATCAAAGGCTAAAGCTTTTTGATAATGTTCTTCAAGAAATGCAAACAGATCGGTATCACCTATGGCGGCATGCTTTACAATCTCGGCCATACCGCATAAAATCTCTTTTTCCGGCAGAGTATTCAGGAGATTAAGGTCGCAGATAACAAATTCGGGTTGATTGAAGACCCCGATCATATTTTTGTACCCCCCGAAATTGACACCGTTCTTTCCACCTACGCTGGCATCAACCTGTGACAGCAGAGTTGAGGAAACAAATCCGAACCTCACGCCGCGCAGGTAAGTCGATGCAACAAAACCTGCGATATCGCAGACAATACCCCCGCCGATTCCGATGATAAATGTTGAACGGTCAGCCTCAAGTTCCACAAGCCTTTCATATATGTAACGGGCCGTATTTAGGTTCTTTATCTTTTCACCGGTTTCGATTGTTATGATATCATAAGGTGCAAAATCTTTCTGATAAAATTGTTTCACATTGGTATCAGTGATAATCACAGCCTTGCCGCCTGGAATGTATCTTTCCAGGTTTTGAAGCTGCTCGCCGACCAATATGGTCGAAACACCTGTGCTGCCGTGAATCTCAAGGGTTCTCACCAGGTTTACCCCGCTCTTTAATTATTGTTTTATTTTTATAACCCTAGGTTTTTTTACCACATCATGCAAAAATCGCAATATTTAAATCCGCTATTGCAAACAATCCTTGACATTTATCAAAGTGTGGAATAATGGATAGTTGAAAAATAGCGGGTTAGGAATTATATTGATGAAAAAACTTTGTATCAATAGGTTGCAGAACGTTTTTGGGCGCTTCTTTTTTATTTTTAGAAGCGTCCATCCGGTCGTATAACACCACAAGTTAAACACCCCGGATGGACCGTTGAGCAGGTCTGTCCGGGGGTTTTTTTAAGCCCCGGGAATGATTCTCGGGGCTTTTTTTATTATTTATGCAGGTTTTGATGGGCATCAACGTTAAAAAAGGAGCCAAAGGAGGTTCATTATGATTCTCGTACTGAAAAAGGGGATCACTCAAGACGAAAAAAACAAAATCAGAAGCATTCTCTTCAAAGAGGGATGCATTGTTCGTGAAATGTCCGAGGCCGGCCAAAATATAATTGGTGCTGTCGGCAAGGTAAGCCGGGACGTCGATTTTTTCGAGCAGTTACCCGGGGTGGCCAAAGTGGTATCTATTTCCACGCCGTTCAAACTGGTAAGCCGGCAGTTACACCCTGAGGACACCCTTGTTCAGGTTGGGGATGTGGCCGTAGGTGGAGAACGAATTACGATTGTCGCCGGTCCTTGCGCTGTTGAAAGCAGGGACCAGGCCCTGACCATTGCCCGGGAAGTCAGAAGGTATGGAGCTGTCCTGTTTCGCGGAGGAGCATTCAAGCCCAGAACCTCCCCTTATTCCTTCCAGGGCCTGGAGGAAGAGGGGCTCAAAATTCTGGCCGAGGTTCGCGAAGCTACAGGGCTTGGTGTTGTGACCGAAATCACTTCACCTGCGCAAGCCGATATGATGATGAAGTATGTAGACGTCGTTCAGGTCGGGGCTCGGAACATGCAGAACTTTGAACTTTTGAAGTGCGTCGGTCGCATCGGAAAACCGGTTGTTTTAAAGAGAGGGCTTTCATCCACCATTGAGGAATGGCTCATGTCAGCCGAATATATCCTCTCTGAGGGAAATGACAACGTTATTCTATGTGAACGCGGAATTCGAACTTTTGAACCCTATACCCGTAACACCCTTGACCTGTCTGCCATTCCTGTGCTTAAGAATCTGACCCATTTGCCGGTAATTATCGATCCAAGCCATGCCACCGGTATCCGTGAAAAAGTAAGTCCCATGGCGCGTGCCGCCATAGCTGCAGGTGCAGACGGCCTGATGATAGAAGTGCATCATAACCCGGACGAGGCCTTTTCTGATGGTCCCCAGAGTCTTTATCCAAAGCAGTTCGGACAATTGACACGAGACATATACGTGATCGCACCGGTTATCGGGAAACAGCTCGACTTCGACTATCTTGATAAGGCTACCGCCGTTGATCATCTGGGTAAAATAAACGGGACAGGAATACAGAGGGCCGCATATCTGGGAGAAATGGGGACATTTAGCCATAAGGCCTGTACCCAATATTTTGGGACAAAGGTGGCATCCGTCCCCTCCCCTTCATTCAAGGGGATTTTCGAAGCGGTTAAGAAGGGCGAAGTCGATTTCGGAGTAGTGCCTTTAGAAAATTCACTCACCGGCAGTATACATGAAAACTATGATCTTCTCCTGGAATATGATCTAAGGATTGTCGGCGAGATAACACTTCGCATTATACACCATTTGATCGGCCACCCTGGAGCTGGAATTGATTCCATCAATCGTGTTCTCTCGCTCCCTATGGCCTTTCAGCAGTGCCGCCAGTTTCTTGATCACCATCCAAGTTGGGAATTGATTCCGGTCAAGGACACTGCCGGGGCTGTAAAGGAGATCAGCCAAGCAACAAACCCGGCCGATGCAGCAATTGCCAGCAAGGAGGCCGCCGAAATTCATGGAATGGAAGTTATTGAGGAAGGGATTGAGACCAATCCAAGAAACTATACGCGTTTTGTGGTTATTGGCACAGACCAACTCGAAAAAGGGCCGCGGCGTAAATCTTCTTTAATCTTTGCAACCGGCAACCGGCCGGGAGCCCTCTATGAGATCTTGAAAATATATGCAGATAACGGAATAAACCTAGTAAAGCTTGAATCGCGGCCCATTCATGGGAAACCATGGGAGTATATGTTTTATGTGGACCTTGAAGCTGATGCTGAGTCGGAAGCGTTAAAACCCATACTCGATTTGCTTGCTGACAAGACGGACTATCTGAAGATTTTGGGGAGTTATTGAGGTTGTGGAAAGGCTAATTATGTTTTGGCATTGACAACACAATAACTAGCGGATAAAATTCTTATAGTTAGTGTCCATTCAGAAATAGTAGATTTTGGTTCAAGACAAGGCCGCAGGATTTTTTTCGACCGCAGGCGTAGTGCGCCTACGTCGAGGATCGAAAAAATCCGAGAACGCTGTATTGAGTCGAAAGGTGCTGTTTCTGGATGGACACTAGTTAGTTTTTCCAAAATCCATTAATGAAAGGAGAGCGGTATGATACGAAAAGCTACTTACAAAGTTCGCGTTGTCAGGAGGGAAGCCCTCCAAGTTCACGATGAGTTCGGACACTCGTTGCAACTGGTTGAATTGGAGGGGGAACCGCTAAACTATGAAGTTGGTGTGGCAGGTGAATTTGTCTCCCGCCGAAGCGTCAACTACCATGACCGCGTCAAAGGCAGCGGTCCAATGCAAGGTTATGCTGTCACCAACTTTCAGTACGGTTCGGTCTACAGCCGCTTTGAAGGCCGTCGTGACGGAAAATCAAAGCTCACAACTGGTACGTGGGAAACCTATAAAGGGACTGGCAAGCTGGCCAACCTCAAAGGCGAGGGTAAGTTCGAGGTCAAAGCAGGAGAGGTCCCTGGCGAATTCATTCTCGATATGGAAGGCGATTATGAGCTCTGATTAAGCATAGTTTCGATTACATTGACAGGAAAGAATCCGGGACAAAGGACCCGGATTTGGATTAACCCTGAAATAGAAGCCGGTTTATTCACCGGCTTTTTTTATTGTCATGTACTCAAGAGCAAGTTGTGAATAACTTTCTGCGGTTTCCCTATGTTTTTCGGCAGAAGCTTTTGACAGCTCCTTCTTTAACGTAGCCGGAATACCGGTCATAAGATGATAAGGTCCAACGACCTGGCCCTGTTTAACCACGGAACCGGCTGCAACAACAGAACCGGTTTTTATATATGCGCTGGTGAGTACAACGGCATTAATACC
>JAZFVY010000149.1:0-7291 GCA_036447975.1 Desulfobacterales bacterium | reverse complement strand
CCTCCTTATTTTAATCCAGCACGTTGAAGCAACATATTGATAAATTGATCATGGTCTTTAAGACGGCCCAGTTTGGAATACAGGATCCTGTGTGTTCCGTCTTTGTTAATTCCAATGGCGAAAAAATAAGGTGTCCTAACTTCTCCGATCTTTTTATGAATGGAAAAATCATCATCGGGAAAGAGGGGGAAGGGAATTTGGTACTTTTTTCTGAAATGATTGACTTCAAAGGTGGTATTGCCAGCACCAATTCCTATTAGTTTGAAGCTGTCCTTAAGTTTGCTGTTATTTTGGATTTTGTTGTAAAGGTCGTTTAGGAAAGGCGCTTACACCGTGCCATGAACAAAATTTATGGTTAAAATATTCTTTGAGTCACCGATGTCCTGACACTTTTTACCGTTAAACTTGAGTAACCTATGTCCTGACATTTGACATATAGTTAACAAATGGGGTGGGATATTCTCATATTTGCAGGATTTGAAATGATGATAAATCTTTAGTTGTTGGAGTTGTTATTCTGAATATCTAAAGATCAAAATGAGCCTTTATCTTGAATACCTTTGTTGCGGGCAGATTGATAATATCAGATATTCCTGTTTCCTTAGAGATATTTTCCAGGCTTGCCTCTATCACCTCCATAGATGGTGCGATAAAGGTGAACCATATATTATATTTGTTTTCCCTCAGGTAATTATGTGTCACTCCAGGATAGCGGTTAACTATTTTGGCAAAGGATTCGATCATATCCTCGGGAACCCTTGCTGCACAGAGGGTGCTGACAAATCCTAATTTATTTGGAACAAAATTACCGCCGATTCTTCGGATTATCCCTTTTTCCTTCAACCTGACAAGGCGCTTTAAAACGTCATCTTCAGAAATACCGACTTCGTCAGCAATGGGCATGTATGGGCGAGATGTTATGGGAAAGTCGGATTGTATTCGGTTTAGGATTGCTCTATCGATAGTATCCAGTTCAGACATGGGTTGTTCTTTCAAATTCACTATAAAATCTGTCTGAGGCTTATATTCACCCTCCTATGGCATGCATTGCCCGCCCAAACACCTTTCGTCCGTCAGTTTTTTGTAGATAGTGGCCGGCAGGCTTTCCAGCTGCGGCCGTCCTGAAGATACCGACAAGTTCTTCCATCGAAGCCCCGGACCGTAAAGGGCCCTTGATATCTATTTCTTCTTTGGAAAAAAGACAGGTCCTGAGCTTACCGTCTGCGGTAAGTCTCAGCCGATTACAGGAACCGCAAAAATGCCGGGTCATTGGGGCTATGAACCCCACCTTGCCCTTTCCACCTGGTAGGGTGCAGGTACTTGCCGGTCCGAAAGAATCTGCTGTAGGACCCAAGTGCGACACACCTATATGTTTGATCAATTTCACTATTTCTTCCACCGGTACAAAAAGCGATTCATGGTCACCATTAGCCCAACCGTCTGTTGGCATGAGTTCTATAAACCTGACATGGTAAGGTTTCTTAAGTGTTAACCGGGCAAGGTCTTCAACTTCGTCATCGTTTATTCCCCGCATCACTACAGTGTTTATCTTGATAGGGTGTAGGCCCACCTCTTCGGCTTTCTTAATGCCGGCAAGAACACGGGATAGGAGATCGAGGCCAGTTATTTTCCTGAATCTTTCGGGCTTTAAAGTGTCGAGGCTCACATTTATCCTGCGGACACCGGCATCAAAGAGAGGATTGGCCATCTCTTCTAAGAGTATACCGTTAGTGGTGAGGGCAATACTTTTCAAGTCTTGAATATTGGCAAGCATGCGGCAGAGTCTTGTCATTTCTTTTCTCAAAAGCGGCTCTCCACCGGTGATCCGTACTTTGGAGATTCCGGCAAGAACTGCGGCTTCCGTTGCCTTAATAATCTCTTCATAGGAGAGAATTTCAGCATGGGGAAACCTAGAGCGCCCCCCGAACGGCGTACAATAGAAACAATTCAGGTTGCAATGATCGGTGATTGATATACGCAGGTAGTCTATTGACCGGCCGTAGGTATCAAGAAGCTGCGACATGCTTTTGTACTCCTGTTTGTCTCAAGTTGATGGGTAATTTTGATTGGCGTTTCAACTTTTGAAAGGACATGGATTCGATCTCCAGGTTTGATCGCTCCTTTCTTAATGACCCGGGCGAAAATACCTTCTCTGGGCATGACGCAATCGCCTACCTGATGATAAATTGCACAGCGGTCATGGCATTCTTTGCCGATCTGTGTCACTTCCACAAGCGCCTCTTTCCCAAGCCTCATGCGGGTGCCGACAGGAAGTTCCCATAGCCTGATACCATCGGTTGTAATGTTTTCTGCAAAGTCGCCTGGTTTGACATCGAGGCCATTATCCAGAATTTTGTCAATGCTTTCCATGGCCAGAAGGCTGACCTGGCGATGCCAGTAACCGGCATGTGCATCATTTTCAAGACCGATACCCTCGATGAGTCTACCCTCACGGATATTGGTTTTTTTGATACTCTTTCGCAAACTGATGGATACGGCGACTATTCGGCCACTTTCGAATTGAGCAAAGTCAGTCATTACGATTCCTCAAATTATTATACAAATAATATATAGCAGAGCGATTCCAAAATAACAAATTAATATAAAAAAGAAACTACTAAAAAGAAACTATATAGCAATAAAAAAGCTTTATTTGTTCGGTAAAACCAGTACTTCATATTTTATCCCGCTGCATAACTATGCAAGCCGGGCAGATAATTTACCCCGAAATATGTAAAAATGACCGCAATAAAACCTACAATGGAAAGATAGGCAATCCGCTTGCCATGCCATCCCCGCATCATCCTGGCATGTAGCATGGTTGCATAAACAAACCAGGTGATCAAAGACCAGGTCTCTTTTGGATCCCATGACCAGTAAGTCCCCCAGGATGAATTAGCCCAGACTGCCCCGGTGATGATCCCGATAGACAGAAAGAGAAATCCGAACGTCACCATCTGATGGGTCAACTCATCCAGGACACGAGATTTCGGGAAATGAACAAGTAACTTACTTTTACCCTCTGCATCACTTTGTTTAATAAGATACATGAGGCTTATGCTGAAAGCTATTGCAAAGGCGGCATATCCGAAAAAACATGTAATAACGTGGGCTATCAACCAGTTACTTTTCAATGCCGGGAGAAGGGGCTGAATACGATCACTGATATTAGGAGACAGGGATGCATAGGCCATGGCCAGAAAGGCTATGGGAGTGGCAAAAGCGCCCATGATAGCATTTTTGTACCTGCGCTCGAGTACAAGGTAAATAATAACAATAGTCCAGGCAAAGAAGACTAGAGATTCATACATGTTTGAAAGCGGGGCATGACCGATGCCGAGCCGATAAGATTCCACCCAACGCATGATAATGCCTGTGGTGTTGCCTGCGACACCGACTAAAGCGGTCCACGTTGCCAGTTTACCTGGAAAAGGCTTTTTGAAAATCCAGGAGGCGATATATAATATTGCCGCCAACCCGTAAATGAATGTAGTGATAGACAAAAAAGCTGAACTGTTCATAATCTATCCCCATGATAATTGAAGATTTACGATTGAAAATTGGATGCTATTTTACCCTCAATAATTTTAATATTATTAAAGCTTGCATCCATGTTTATAGGCACTTTAGATCACTTTAGGCATTATGAACTTTGCCATGTGTTACAGCTTGGCAAGTTTTTCTGAAATTATCTTTATCCGGTTTTGCATTCCCAGTTTATTTTTGTTTGCTCTGCCGGTAACTATAATCCTGCTTTTTCCCTCGCTTTTGATTACTTCAACACAAAGCCTTTGATGAGACATGAAAAATGTGATGAAACAACCGATAATCATAACGATAAATCCTGTGTAAACAACCCAGATACCGGGGTCATTTGTTACCTGGAGACCGGTATAATATCGCTGACCGGTGTTGCCCCCGGGGTTAAACTCTTTTGCCTTTTGCCCTGCAACAGAAATAACAACAGCACCCTTTCTCATTTTGTCAAAGTTGGGAAAATGTAAAGGAAGCAAGACTTCAACAGGATTTCCGTCCTTGGGTGTGAGAATTCCCACAAAGGCTGCACCGATGTTCTGGCCCATAAATTCGGCAGATTCTATGTATTCAACGATGACAAATTTACCAAACTCTTCAGGAATATCAACCGGCTTACCGATAACGGTCTTTATCCGGTATGCAGCCCCTGATTTTTTACTGGCAAAATTTATTGTAATCTCTTCCGAAGGGTCTTTCGCCATAATCTTCTTTTTTGGAGGACGATTTGAAGGCATCTTGCCGTAGCTGGATTGAAATATATTGATTCCCTTATATCGAAGGGGATCATTTACGATGATGTCCTTTTTTAATACCGGCTTGCCTTGTTCAATGACGGTTAAACTGGACCGGTATTCTTTTGGCGCTCCATTATCGTAAAAACTGATATTAAAATCCTCGCACTTGATTTCAAAATCGAGATTCTGGATTTTGTCGGTGTTTCTAAGTTGGATGCTGTTAATTGTTTCTCCCTCGGGGATATTGACGTACCCTTCAAAACCGAAAAGCGAACCGACCAAACTACCGAGCAAAAGGAAGATTACACTTAAATGTACCGTGTAAACCCCGAAACGGGTCCAGCGCCATTTTTCGGCAAAGATGCAGAATCCCTTGTCCGTCGGTTCAACTCTGGTATATCGAAAGCGCCTGGAAATAAACGGCTTATAGATCTTTCTCAGATCCTCTGAGTTGCGATTGTCGGTAAATTCTTCTTTATCTACAAGCTTTCTGAATCTTGAAAGGTTAAACGAAGGATTCTTGACAAATACTATCTTCCAGGTGGCTGATAGACGATCGATTGAACAGACAAAGATATTCATTGTCAGCATAAGAATCAGAAACTGAAACCACCAGGAATGATACATATCAAAAATTCCAAGCGCGTCGAAAAGTTTATAATAAAACTCCCCGTATGCTCGAAAATATGCGGCAGGATTTTCGTTTTGCGGAATAACAGTTCCAATTATCGATGTTGCTGCAATAGAAAGCAGTAGCACTACCGTAAGCTTTACAGATACGAAAAATTTCCAAAATTTATTAGAAGACTTCAGGAGCCACCTCCATATATTAGTATTTCAGATATCACCTAAAAAATATTTGTTCAACAAACGTTTGTTAAAATCTAAAAGCCATTTTACCAACTAAATACCACAATGTGACACTTATGTCAAGTCGCAAACCTCAGTATTTACTTTGTATCAAAAAAATGCATTGATTTAAATAAAAAAACTCCTCGCTTCAGACGAGGCGTTTTTTTAACGAAAAATGGCTGGTGACAATTAATCCCCTGATAGAGGCAGATCAAATTTTAAAATTTTTAATATGGTGCGGAACTAATAACAGTACTGACTTCTTCAATCTTATCATTTTTCAACCTTTGATTATAGATATTTTCTATATCCTGATACACCTGGAACACTTGGGAAAAGCCGTGCCAGTGGGCATAGTCAGGGGCATTCAAGGCAGTTCCCTGGCGGGCGCGCCTGCCGGTATGATGCCACAGGTAGTACATGAGTTCAAGGAATCCATCCTACGTTTTAGGTTTTAAGTTTGAGGTGTTAGGATTTAATTTTGCCCTAAACTATTTTGATGTAGAAGTGGCTGTCCTTTTATCTTTTTTAAAGGTTGGTGAAAGATTAAAATGTGATATTAATAATTCGGCTACTCTGTTGATATCTTCGGGTGAAAATCTGGGCACGTCAAGATCAATGATAGAATCACTGATAAGTGCCAGCAAGTTCTTGTCGTCTTTACACAAGGGTTCCTTGGAAATTTCAGGCCTGAAAATTTCTACCTTGGGATAATGGTCTCGTTTATAACCTTCGGTAAGAATGATGTCCACGACGGGAAAAAGAGGCAATAGCTCGTCCGGCTTGTGGTCATAATCCACATCCATAACCATACCGATCTGATAAGGGGATGAAATTATGGTTGTCGTTGCTCCGGCCTGCTTATGCCGCCAGCTGTCTTTACCGGGTTTATCCATTTCAAAACCATGTACATCATGCTTGATGGTTCCAACCCGCAAGCCGCGTCTTGTAATCTCGGGGATCAATTTTTCTATGAACGAAGTCTTTCCTGATCCTGAATTGCCGACAATGGAAACAATAGGAGGGGTTGTCATTTCTTTTCCTGCTTTAGATAAATATGTGCGGTTCTTTTTATCAGCTTACACGATTCTGGCGGTCAAATGTTTTTCAGTTGACTTAATCTTGCTCCAGACAGCTTTGCAAGACATTTTTTTATCTCATAAGGAAAATATGCACAATGATTAAAAGACACCACGGCGAAATATGCTTCAACCCGGATTTTATACGTCAGATGCGTTTCGTAGCCGGGCCGCGTCAGGTTGGGAAAACGACTCTGGTCAGATCCTATCTTGACCAGCTTAACATGCCCAAAACTTATTATAACTGGGATCTAAGAAAGATAAGAGTCGCATGCCGGAAAGATCCATATTTTTTTGAGACTGGTGTACATGATTTTTCTGGTCAAAGTCCTTTGTGGATTAGTTTTGATGAAATTCACAAAATGCCTGATTTATAATGGCTTGCATAAGGTGAAAATTTTCTCTGATTTCAGGGGAAAAGTATTTTACATTGACAGCAACGACAGTGTTGCATATTATCGATTTATTCAAAGAATTAGTCTTAGCCTTAATAAGGGTTGGAAAACTTCATACAACAGCACCCTTTTTGTGAGAAAATATCTATTTAAATAATATACCCAAAAAGTAACAACTTTAACACGCCTGTTACAAAAATAAATGTTATAATATTAGAAGCCAAAAAGTTGTTACTAACCTTATCGACAAACCTGTTTTGATTAATCGTTTTATTTGTCAAATCAATGGGAGTTGTATTTGAGCCTAAATTCACCGATTCCAAAAAGGATCGAACAGTGCCTGTGTTCAGCTATCTGGCATACCCTGTAAAGGGGGCCAAAGAGAAGCTGCTCATTGAACTTGCGGCTCTGGACTACTGTGAAGTGACGCCGGCCGAAAATGAGGAGATCCTGATCCTTGTGACCGATAGTCCGGATGAAGAAAAGGAGAAGGAACTGCAGAAAAAACTTAAAAAAATAATATCATTACAGTCTCTTGGCATGACATTTGGTCATACAGGTGAGTAATTGTAAAGACACAAAGAAGGAGTGGCTAATGGATATTACCAGAAGAGAATTCATTAAATCCGCGGCCGTACAGAGTGCACTCACTGCTGCTGCGGTGCTGTTTCCGGGCATCAGTTTCGGCGCTTGG
>JAZFVY010000148.1:0-7840 GCA_036447975.1 Desulfobacterales bacterium | reverse complement strand
CTATTAGATGCGCGAAGAGGGGAGGTCTATTGTGCCCGATACAGGTTTCGAGACGGCAATTTGAAAAAGGAGATCGAGGAGCAGGTGTTTCCCCCTGAAAAAGCTGTACGTGACCTTAATGAGTCATGCCTATTTGTGGGGAATGGCGCCAGGCTTTATCAAGAAACAATATTAAATAAGATAGGTAATCTCGCACATTTTGCACCGGCTTTTCAAAATACGATCCGAGCCTCAACTGTGGCGCATCTTAGTTTGAATAGATTCGAAAACGCCGATACAGATGATGTCGCTACATTTGAGCCTCATTACATCAGAAAGTCTGATGCAGAAATTAATTTTAAGGGGAAAAGAAAATCTTGCAGGATTTTTGTTTAACAATAAAGGTTTTTCCTTATAGTTGACAACACTGTCTGGTTTTGATAATTGTATAAATTTTAAGTTTATAAGCTTTATACGAATATTGTAAATGTAAATTGAATCAAGGCACATTGAATGGATAAATTTTCCTGGTCTAATCTGCCGAGCCATACGGCCTTTCCTGTGGCAAGCGCTGGATATCCTTTTATATTTGCCTCTGCATTTACAACTACTGTATTCGCTATTTTGGAGCTAACCGCTCCGGCCCTTATCTGTCTTGCTATCACCTTTTTTATCTGTTATTTTTTCAGGGACCCGGATCGTGTTATTCCCAGTGATAACGTTGCTGTGGTTGCTCCGGCCGACGGCAAGGTTATTTTGGTGGGTCCTGAGGGCAACAGTCCGTTTATTAAAGGTGAATGCATTAAGATCAGTATCTTCATGTCGATTTTCAATGTCCATGTAAATCGTATTCCCCATGAAGGGCGAGTAAAAACAATTAGTTACTATCCAGGAAAATTTTTTTCCGCCAATCTTGATAAGGCTTCAGAACAAAACGAACACAATGCAGTTTTTCTTGAAACCAAAGAAGGAAGAAATATTTGCATGGTCCAGATTGCGGGTTTGATTGCAAGGCGAATAATCTGCAAGATACAGGAGGGTGACCTTGTTGCCCGTGGCCAGCGTTTCGGTTTAATATGTTTTGGATCACGTCTCGATGTTTATCTCCCGCCTGATACAAATTTAAATGTGGCTGTTGGAGATAGGGTAAAGGCAGGGACGTCTGTTTTGGGAGTTTTGCCATGAAAAGAAGAAAAAGATTTAAAAAAGAAGGATCGCGTCGCGGAATTTACATTCTGCCCAACATACTTACATCGCTTAATCTTTTCTGCGGCTTCTATGCTGTAATAGCATCCATAGGCGGCAAATTTATTGCCTCAGCTGTAGCAATTATTATTGGAATAATGTTTGATATTATGGACGGTAAAATTGCCAGGGCTACCAATACTTCCAGTAAATTCGGCACTGAATACGATTCCTTGGCAGATCTTATATCTTTTGGCCTTGCACCAGGCGTGATGATATATTTATGGGCTCTTAAACCGTTAGGAAGAATCGGCTGGTTGGCTGCATTCCTTTTCATGGCGTGTGGCGCTCTCCGCCTGGCACGTTTCAACTCCCAGTTGGGCAACATAAGCAGTGATTACTTTGTAGGACTTCCGATACCGGCCGGAGCAGGTATGTCGGCAACAACTGTCTTGTTTTGTCACAAGGTTGGTATAGCAGGGCAAGTAAATCCCATATTCATTCTTGTCTTTCTCTATATGCTTTCCTTTTTAATGGTAAGCACTCTAAAATACAACAGTTTCAAAAAGCCAGAACTGTTTAGAAAGATGAATTTCAATGTTCTGGTTGCTGTAATCCTGATATTTATTTTTATTGCTGCACAGCCATCCATTGCCCTTTTTCTATTAGGGCTTGCCTATGTCATTTCAGGTCCTTTCATCACCATGCGGCATTATAAAGAAACAAAACGACAAAAGGCCGAAACCACTGAAATAGACGAGCAAAAGTCGAGTCCTATTTTGCCATGATCGTCATGATATATGGTCATTGCTAATTTAAGTCACCGGTCTTTTGGAATAAAGGATTAATTTCGACGATTTGGTTGCATTTTCGGTTACTTCTCTATAAATTTAGGCGGTGAGCACTACTCAAGAAATAAGGGAATGTGGGATTAGCGCCTAAAAAGGAAATTCATCATGTCTGAAAAGAAATTTAATGTTGCCGTTGTAGGAGCAACAGGTGCTGTCGGAAATCAGATGATAACTTGTCTTGAGGAGAGAAAATTTCCGGTTAAATCAATTAGATTTTTAGCCTCCAGTCGCTCTTTGGAGCGTAAGCTCGATTTCATGGGCGATGCGATTGCTGTTGAGGAATTGACAGAGAGTTCTTTTAAAGGTGTTGACATTGCCCTTTTTTCAGCAGGGGGCGGAACAAGCGAAAAATATGCACCTTTTGCCGCCAAAGACGGGTGCGTGGTTATTGACAATTCAAGTGCATGGCGCATGGACCCTGAGGTCCCTCTTGTGGTTCCTGAAGTAAATCCTCATGCGGTAGCACAATACACTAATAAGGGGATCATAGCAAATCCGAACTGTTCGACCATTCAGATGGTTGTTGCACTTTATCCTTTGCACAAAAAATGCGGAATAAAACGGGTTGTGGTTTCAACATATCAGTCTGTATCCGGAACCGGGAAAAAAGCTGTTGATGAACTTGACTATCAGGCCCGGGCGATTCTCAATTTTAAAGATTGCGAGAATAAGGTCTATCCTCATACCATCGCTTTTAACTGTTTGCCGCACATCGATGTGTTTCTGGAGAACGGTTATACAAAAGAAGAAATGAAAATGGTCTTCGAGACAAGAAAAATCATGGAGGACGATACCATTGGGATTACAGCAACAACCGTTCGTGTGCCGGTCTTTTTTGGCCATTCTGAATCGATCAATATTGAGACGATTGAACATATCTCAGCGGACCAGACCAGGTCTCTCCTTGAAAAGGCGCCCGGCGTTAAAGTTGTCGATGTTCCGGAAAACAACATTTATCCGCTTGCCATTGATGCTGCCGGTCAGGATTTGACCCTGGTTGGTCGCATCCGTGAGGATGAATCGATTCCAAACGGTATTAATATGTGGGTTGTGGCTGACAATATCAGAAAGGGGGCTGCAACCAACACGGTTCAGATAGCGGAAATTCTGGCAAAGGAATATTTATAAGAGGCAGGAGCAAATAGGCACCATAATGCAAACCGGGCAATGGCAGGCGGGTATTTGAATTTCGGATTTAATATTATTGGTAGAACCGAACCTATCTCAAAAATAAGATTAGTGTTCAGGGCAAGGCGCGAAACGGTGAAAAAGCAGAGCATACACGTAGTATGTGAGCATTTTGAACCGTTTCGCAACACCGCCATGGGGACTTAGATTGATTTTGAGATAGGTTCTAGTAAACCCTTTCAGTGTTAATCCAAAGCCAGGTCCTTTGGGCCCGGATTCTTTACTATGGAGGTTTTTCGTGGCACGTATTACAATAGAAGACTGCTTGAAACGGGTACCAAACCGTTTTAAACTGGTTAACATGGTTGCCAGGCGTGTAAGACAGATCCGTGAGGGATCAGAATATTTGGTAAGTTCACCAAAGAATGAAGATATTGTCGTTTCCCTGCGGGAAATCGCTGCAGGCAAAATCACTGAAAAAGAAGATACTGACGAAAATTAATATATTTTCTAACTTCTCAATAAGTTTTGGAGTTGGATGAGAGACCTTTGAAAAACGCTTCCCGCTTTTAGCGGGATTCAAGTTCAAGGAAGGCGAAAATTTTAACCACAGGAATACATTGAGTATTTTGCGGATGAAGCTAAAGCTTCACTTCGTGCAAAATGTTGAGCCTGACCCCAGAGAAATAGGCTTCGCATTTCACAGGGCAGGCACAGAAATTGGGCAAAATTGAGCGTTTTGCAAAGGTCTCGATGATATAGTAGACTCGCCCACCAGTGGGCTCCGATAATTTGTAGATAAGTTGCTGTATCAATAGCAAATTCCATGGATAATTTGCAAATCAAAAGGGGGCCGAAACATATCTTTTGTCGAAAGGCAGTTATACATATAAGGTGCTGAACAGGAAAGTTGGCAAGGCTTTGCACCGGTATAATATGATATCTGACGGGGACCGAATCTTAGTGGGGCTTTCAGGAGGAA
Organism: Desulfobacterales bacterium; assembly: GCA_036447975.1. Taxonomy (GTDB): domain Bacteria; phylum Desulfobacterota; class Desulfobacteria; order Desulfobacterales; family UBA11574; genus JAUVVL01. The sequence goes on along the minus strand of JAZFVY010000148.1, from coordinate 3,715 downwards.
AAGACAGCTTTACTCTGATGTGGATATTAAATGAGCGTCAGTCACGTATACCTGTAAATTATGAGCTCTTTGCAGTCTATATTGATCTAGGGTTTGAGAAAGGCTTAAGTGAATCCCTTACAGATTATTGCAATCAAACAGGGTTTGAACTCAGGGTTGAGTATACCGATTATGGAATTTTGGCGCACAGCTCACAAAATCGGGAAAATCCCTGTTTCTTATGTTCCAGGTTGCGCAGAAAACGCCTTTTTGAAATAGCGGATGAACTTGGATGCAACAAACTGGCCCTCGGGCATAACAAGGACGATATAATCGAAACCCTGTTCATGAATATATGCTATGCTGGAGAGATAAGCACCATGATGCCTTCCCAGACTTTTTTTCAGGAAAGGTTCACATTGATAAGACCTCTTGCTTTTGTTGATGAGGACGTTACAGAGCGTTTTGCAAAAGAAAAGGGTTGCCCGGATTTTGTCAATCCATGCCCTAGTGCAAAAGTATCAAAACGGCAAGAAATAAAGACGCTTTTAAAGCAGCTTTACAGCAACAACAGTAAGGTCAAAGGGAATATTTTCAGGTCTATGAGTCATGTTAAGACAGAGTATTTGTTAAAATGAAAGATATTCAAAATCAGCTCGATAATCGCAACATACCCATCGACAAGGTCGGTATTAAGAATCTTCAATACCCCATAACGGTTCTTGACCGGAAAAACAAATTTCAGCATACTGTAGCCACGATAAACATGTATGTGGATCTGCCCCATAACTATAAGGGGACCCACATGAGCCGTTTTGTAGAAATGCTCCATTTGTTCCGTCCGGAGGTTTCTTTAAAGAAGATATCAGAAATACTTGGGCAGATGAAAACAAGTTTAGACGCGGCTTCGGCCAACATTGAAGTGACTTTTCCTTATTTTATTGAAAAAAAATCTCCAGTCAGCAGTTCCCCGGGTTTCATGGATTATACCTGCAGTTTTTTGGGATCAAGTGATCATGATGGTAAAATCGATCTTGTATCAGTAGTCGTTGTCCCGATTTCTTCTGTCTGCCCGTGTTCCATGGAAATCAGTGAAGTAGGCGCCCATAATCAGCGGGGGCAAGTCCGGCTCAGCACTCGGTTTCATAAATTTATCTGGATCGAAGATATGATCGAACTGGTGGAGAGTGCTGCTTCATGCGACGTATATTCTGTCCTGAAACGTGTTGATGAAAAACATGTGACTGAAAAGGCGTTTTCGAACCCCAAGTTTGTTGAGGATATTGTGCGCGATATTTCAGAAAAACTGAAAAAGGACAGCAACATAACCTGGTTTTCCGTGAGTGCGGAAAACTTCGAGTCGATCCACAACCACAGTGCTTATGCCTCTATTACAAAAGGTCAGCATCCGGATGTTTAATCCAGAGCATGTAGAAGTATATCCATGATATGCTTTGGCGTCTTTCCAGGAGTATTTATCAGCACGACAAAGCAGTACAACTCTCCTTTTGCATTTTCGATATAGCCGGCTCGTGTATTGATGCCGTGTAGGGTGCCGGTCTTGTAAAACGCTTTGCCGGCTTGGTGCATAAGAAAATGGTACGGTGAAAATGCTTTGAGGATTTTGTAAAGGTTTCCTGCCGAAATCCGGTTTTTTCTCGATATTCCTGAACCTTCAACAATGCGGATATTATCGATTTCAAGAATGTTCTTTGCGTAAGTTGTCGCTGCGCGAACACCGTTGTACAGTGTTCCGGGAGAGCCGTATGCATTTGCCCCTGCGGAAATGAGTAACTGGTTGGCCACAAAATTGTTTGAATATTCAAAAAGCTTTGATATAACCTGTGCCAATGAAAACCTGGAAACGTACCTAAAAATGAGCTTGTCGACATCTTTTCGAACCATGCCCATCCTGACCCTGCCCTTTGATTTTATACCTTCTTTTTTCAGAAAATATAAAAGAAGATGACCAGCGTACAGTGTGATTTCATTTTTATTTCGTGAAAGTATAATTCTGCCCTGATCTATGTTTGATGCATTTATTCTTGCAAATACAAACGGCAGAAGGGGGGTCTGGGGTTCGGCACTGACATAGACGCCGTTTTGGTTGCGCCTGAAGTGAACCGTGTTAAAATTGACACACAAAGCTCCGTTTGGTGCGTCATAAGGTTCATAAGAAGATGTAACACCGGGAATTTCGATTGTGGTATTAAAATATGAGTCATCTAAAATCAGATCGTTGATATTGCTCGACTCTGTGCCAAACCGTGCTGCAAGATCCTTGGCGATTTCAGCTAAAGTTTCTGATATGAGAAGGGGATCGCCGAATCCCTTTATCTTGAGATTTGAATTTTTATCCAGGTAGAACTCTGTAGCAAATCTGTAATTCGGGCCCATGTAATGCAGAGCCACAAGAGCGGTGAGTATTTTCAGGGTAGATGCTGGAACCAGCTGCATACCGGCATTTTTTGAAAAAATAACCTTGCCTTGCGGGTCCGCAACCAGTATGGCATCCTGATTTCCGATAAGATTATGTAAACTATCGAGTTTGCCTGCATATAGATTTTCGGGTTTCACCGCACCCGATATACAAAAAAACAGTACGAAAGTCCAAGTGGCGGATCTTAATAAGGATATTGCCGATTTTGACGTGAAACTCATAATTCCTTGCAACCTGTTGCCGCATGTAATTATGAGACCTTTGCAAAACGCCCCCTTTTGCCCAATTTCTGCGTTAGGTTCATATTTTAATCCTCAAAATACTCAATGTATTCCTGTGGTTAAAATATTCTCCTGCCTTGAACTTGAACAAAATTGAGCATTTTTCAAAGGTCTCAATTATTTGGTTTTCATGAATGAAACCCTAATTGATCGTAAACAAAATGGAAAAAAATATTAGATGATACCCCATCACCCCGTTGACACGGAATCTTTGACCCCGTTATCGGGGAATCTGGAGCATCCTCAACTTTCCCTCAATTAGGGTGAAAATTATCGGCTTTCCACGATAAGCGTCACCGGGCCATCATTGATCAACGATACGTCCATCATGGCGCGGAATCGACCTGTTGCAACGTTAACGCCTTTTTGACGGACTTGCTCTACAAAGCGCTCGTAGAGTTCATTCGCCTTATTAGGTCCTGCGGCATGGACAAAAGACGGTCGTCGGCCTTTACGGCAGTCAGCCAACAATGTAAACTGGGAGACAACCAGCATTTCACCGCCAATATCCAACAAAGACCGGTTCATCTTGTGGTTTTCATCTTCAAAAATCCGTAAGTTTACAATCTTGTCGGCCAGATAGTCGGCATCTTCGGCCATATCTGTTTCGGCAACGCCTAAGAGCACCATAAGCCCGCTGCCAATTTTTCCGATTATTTCATTGTTTACGGAAACTGAACTTTCTTTTACCCTTTGAGTAACTGCACGCATAAGTAGTGATTATATAAAAAATCTAAATTAATACAATTGGTTCTTCTCCAATTTAGTTGGAGAAGAGGGTCCAAGGATTCCAGGGGTCAAGGATTCAAGTGTTTGTTTTCTGGAGATTTTATCAGCTCTTTTAACATTTTTTCGATTTCTGCTATGTCTTTTTTTGCTGTAACCAATTCACCTTGTTCAATGAAGCCTAAATCCCCGGCCAATAATATCTGGGTTTCCAGTTCACAAACAGAACCATAAGAAATGTAAAGCATCCTAATGTAATCAACGGTTGTCTTTCTTCCATATCCTTTTG
>JAZFVY010000147.1:0-2399 GCA_036447975.1 Desulfobacterales bacterium | reverse complement strand
GAGTTCTTTATAGGTGTCCAGAGCTTCCTTGAAAGCAAACATGTCCAACTCACAGAGGGCGTACATGGTCCCATCGTCAGTATCCACCCAGTGGTCAACAATAGTAGCGCCATGGAGCGTGGTCTTGGAAAAGGTTTTTAGCGCCTCCTCCACATGCTGCTCCTCGGAAGATGCCGACATATCCCCGGCAGTTGTAGATGCCATATAATCCTTGGCTAAAGCAGCTACATAAGTTTCAAGGGTTTTTGCGATATCAGCCCTGGCACGATTGTTGGCAGTTGATACCAGCAAGGCTTTGTTTTTGATACCGGACGCTATACCCACACCGTAGAAAACCTTGCCTTTTTCAACATCGAATGCACCGCTTCCTTTCCAGACCCATTCCGGCCCCTTTAACCCTTTGGGTGTTGATTTACAACCGGCCATAAGAAAGATCACCAAGGATAGAATAACACACAGTACCAAAAAACGTTTGAATTTCATTTTTTCCTCCTTTTTTTAAATTCGTCAATCATTCCCTTCATTTCTTCCATCATATCATCCATTTCTTTCATACCTTCAATCAGCTCATCCATGTTGTATGGATTTTTTTCGGTCAGGATTTTTCCTGTTCCCGGGACTTGTGCAACAGACTTTTTTTCCGGCTTAGAAGGTTTTTCGATAATGATCCTTTCTTTCTTTGGCTCAACCTTAGGAGGCAGAGCTTGTTTTTCATGATTTTTCGGGGCTATGGCAACTTTCTTTTGGGTTTCAGCAGGAGTCTTTTGTTCCGGTTCAACGGTTTCCTTGCTTAATGCTTTTTCCCTATATGTTTCAATCTTGTCAGATATTTTAGGGTCTGTTGCAACCGTCTCACCGGACTTAGATGGAACCGACCGAGTTGCGGCAAAGTGATAGCCTTTTCCGCTCAGCCATTTGAGAGCCACATTCGACTTTATGGAAAAATTTACATCCGTTATCATGAGACCGTCTGCCGCTTTTCTTGCTATCATGGAGTTAATTCCGATCATTATTCCTTGCTCATCAAATAAAGGCCCCCCGGAATTTCCCCTGTTGATACTTGCATCGGTTTGAAAAAGGTTCTTTCCGTGTACACCACCATAGTCTTGCCAATAGGCGCTGATCACCCCTGTAGTTAAGCTCCATAATCCTCCCTGTTCAGGATGGCCGATTGCATAAACTTGATCTCCGATTACAACTTTTCCCGAATCAGCAAAATCGATAATGGCAAGAGGAACATCGACGCCTGTCATTTTGACCAGTGCAAGATCAAGAGGGATGTCATAAGCCACGATCTTGCCTTTATAACGCCTTGTAAGGTCTTTCTTATGGTTGCCGGATAATTTGCCTGGCTTAAGATAAACTGATATATCGGAAAGTAATCTCGAAGAGCCTTTCTTTTTAAATAGATGCGCATTAGTAATAACAAGGCCGTCTTCCCGGATAATGGATCCTGTTCCGGCACTTCCGCTTGTCGAACCTTCCGAGGCGAATATAAACACAACTCCTGGGCCTGTCCTTTGGTAAATCTGTTTAGGTGTAAAGGCAAGAGTCTGAGAGCCTATGAGCCAAAAACCGGTTATAATGATTGACAAGACGATACATATCAATTTGTATTTTTTCATCGCCTTTTACCCCCCTGTAATTTCGTTGCAGCAGGTACGGTTTTTACGAATTATATATTTTAGTTTATTAAGGTCTCCTTGTCAATTGAAAAGGAATTAATCCAAATTTCTCATGAAAAACATCAAAAAGTTGTTAATTGCGTAACATTTTAGCCCTTTTAAAAAATTATCCCATTCAGGTAAACCGGTTTTAAATCGTATCAAACAGTGCCCCACTTTAAAACCGGATCACCTGGATGCTTGTGGTGCTCGTTTCTTTTAAAAAGCTAAATTAATAATAAATTACAAAGATAAATACACATCCCGTGAGATATTCTGCTTTAGTGGATTTGCTTTCCCATGTTAATAGCTTCTGTTTTCTTTTTACATATTGACTGGAATAGCGCCAACGTGATAATGCTATTTTGTAATATTATATATTGAAGGAAAGGAGACAAATGTGAATTCAACTAAATTCATCGCTGCCGCCGCTTCCATTTTAATAATATTTGGATTAATTTCCTGTGCCCCGACAGGTGTTCAGGTTAAAAAATCACCACTAATCAAAAAAAAGACCCCTCGTTTTTCAGATTTGAATGAAGCAGTCGATTATTTAGGCACAGCTATTGGCGAAGAAATGTATAATCTGGAAGGATCAAATCAATTTACTTCAGATGTTTCGGGTGACTCCTACTCTTCAAAGGAACCTCTGACAGAAAAGGAGTTTACGCCTGAAGAAATGACACGGCAACATGCTGAAAGCGCATTGGATGAACTTGATCGGGAGATTGCAAG